>NZ_RZQE01000205.1:0-9967 GCF_004022955.1 Mesorhizobium sp. M7A.F.Ca.US.002.01.1.1
GGCGTCCATATCGGCGCGAATGCTCAGGCTGCGACCAGCGCCGAGCCTGCCCCTGAGCGTGCCGACGACGCCTGTGCGGCCGACACCTTCGGTCGTCTCGATGCCCCACGAGCGCAGTTTGTCCGCCACGAAACGTGCCGTCTCGAACTCTTCGAAGCCGAGTTCTGGATTGGCATGCAGATGCCGCCGCCAGGCCGTCATCTCTGTCTCTAGTTGCTGCACCGAGGGTACCAGTCTCATGCCGATGCCTTTGCGCGAAGAGTTTGTGAGCGGCTCTGCAGGATGGCGATGACCACAAGCAGGATTGCCGAGAAAGCGATCAGCAGCACGGCGACGGCCGCGATGGCGGGACTGATGGACTCGCGCACCCCGGAGAATATCATGCGAGGCAAGGTTCGCTCTGCGCCCGTCGAGAGGAAACTTGCGACGACGACTTCGTCGAAAGAGATGATGAAGGCGATGATGGCCCCTGTAATGACGCCCGGCGCTATCAGCGGCAGCACTACCTTGAAGAATGTGCGCATGGTGCCGGCGCCGAGCGATGCCGCCGCGCGAACCAACGTCCGGTCGAAGGTCGAAAGGCTGGCGACGACAGTCGTCAGCATCACAGGCACGGCCATGGCCGTATGCACCAGAATGATCGATAGCTTGTTGCCAACGAGTCCCAGTGTGGCGAAGAATGAAAAGGCCGCGACGCCGACAATGACGACCGGCGTCACCAAGGGCGCGGCGATGATCGCATAGAGGATCCGTTTGCCGGCAAAATCGCCCCAGGCGAGCCCGATCGCCGCCGGTATGCCGAGCAGCAGCGCCAGAACCGTGGTGGACAGCGCGATGACGACCGAGTTCCACAGCGCGGTCGGCCAGCGCTGGTCGACCCACAGTTCGGCATACCAGCGCAGCGACCAGCCCGGCGTCGGAAACGCCAGCGAGTTGCTCGAGGTCAGCGACATGGGGATCACGATCAGCAGGGGCAGGATGATGAACGCCAGCAATGTCGCCGCATAGGCATACATCAGCCATTTCCGGAAGCGGTCGGCGCTCATGCGACATGCGCCTTGCGGCGGAAGAGGACGGACGCCGTCCAGAACAGGAATGCAAACAGGACGAGGATCATCAGCAGTTGCAACGAAAGCGCTGCACCCATGCCCCAGTTCAGTGTGCTGTTCGTGTAGAACGCTATGTAGCTGGAGATCATCTGGTCGGTCGGCCCGCCGACAAGCGTCGGGGTGATGTAGTAGCCGAGTGCGAAGACAAAAACGATCGCCCCGCCGGACAGGATTCCTGGCAGGATCAACGGCAACTGCACGCAGCGCCACGCTGTGAGCCACGGCGCGCCCAGTGACAGTGCCGCGCGCATATAGGTGGTCGGAACCCGCCGCATGACGGCGACGACGGAGAGCACCATCATGGGCAGCAGAACCTGAACCATTGCCACGTAGAGTGAAAAGCGTGTGTAAATGAGATTGAGCGGCTCGCTGACGATGCCGAGGCCAAGCAGCGTGGAATTCACGGGTCCGTTCTTCTGCAGCACGATGATCCAGATGACGGTGCGCACCAGCAGCGATGTCCAGAGCGGAAACAGGATCAGCGCGAACATGAGCTTCGACCAGGCCGGCGGCGCGCTGACAATTGCCTGCGCCAGCGGCACGGCGAGCACCGCGCAGATCACGGTCACCACGATGGTGATCCAGATCGTACGCAGCAGCGCGTCGACGAAGATGGCGCGATCGGCTGAAATGGCTTCGATCGAATTGTCCGCGCCTCGCTTCAGGTCAAGGCTCGCAAGCAGATAATAGTCCGTTCGCGCGCTTTGCTGACGCGCGATGACCTGCCAGAGATCGATATTTTTCCAGCCGGCCTGTTTGGAGAGCACCTCGTCGCGCACGGGACGCATAGTCAGCTTGCCGTCGGCCGCATCCTTTGCCGTCTTGATGACGAGGAAACGGCTGCCGACGACGCGCTGGTTCACGAGTTGCGCCAGTACGCCTTCCTTTCCGGCGCGCCGCGCGTCGGCCAGGTCCTCGACGAGTGCTGCAAAGACGGGTTCGCCAGGCAGGCCGCTATCTGCTTTCCAGCCTGCCAGAGCGGCAATTGTGTGCGGCAGGTTGTTCGAAAAATCCGAGTTGTCGACGGCCAGAGCGAGGAAGCGCGCCACCGGCCACAGAAACAGAATGACGACGAACAGGATAAGCGGGGCCGTCAACAGGGCGAGCATGCCGCCCCGTTGGCGCCGCTTTATAGCCGGCTTTGTCCCGACCAACATGCCTGGGTTACTTCGCGAGCCAAGCCTTGAAGCGTTCTTCCAGCGCTTCCTTGTGCTCGGTCCAGAAGTCGTTGTTATAGGCGGCGCCGTACTGGAGGTGCTCCGGCGACGTCGGCAGGTTGGCCTTCCAATCCGCGGGAATGAGGTCGGCGGCTTCCTTGCGGCCGGTGCCATAGGCATAGAGTTTCGAGAAGCCGGCCTGATTTTCAGGGATGGAGAACCACTTGAGGAGATCCAGCCCGCCCTGCTGGTGCGGTGCGCCCTTCACCACGGCCCAGTAGTCGGTGCCGTAGAAGAAGCCTGCGTCCCATGCGATGGCGTAGGGCTTTTTCTCGTTAATGGCTTCGTTGGTGATGCGTGCATTGAACGCGTCGCTGAGCGTCACTTCCCCGCTGTCGAGGTTCTGGATGCCCTGCGTCGTGGTGGACCACCAGACGACGTTCGGCTTGATCTTGTCGAGCATGGCGAAAGCCCGGTCGATACCTTCCGGCGTGGCCAGCACCTTGTACATGTCCTCGCGCTTAACGCCGTCGGCCATCAGCGCGTTTTCCAGCGTGAACTGCGCCTGCTGGTAGAGGCCACGCTTTCCCGGAAATTTCTCGACGTTCCAGAAATCCGCCCAGCTCTTCGGCGCGGCGTCGCCCTTGTAGACATTTGTGTTGTAGGCGAGGACCGTGGCCCAGGTATCGGACGCGACGCCGCATTCGTGCAGGGTGCCCGGCAAATAATTGGCCGCGTCGCCTGTGATTTCTGGCGTCAGCGGAATGAACAGGCCTTCGGCGCAGCCGACTTCCATGGCGGGCGCTTCGACCGAGACGACGTCATAGGTGATGTTGCCCGCCTGCACCTGGGCACGCACCTTGGCGACCTCGCCGCCCCACTCTTCCATGACGATCGGGACGCCCGTCTTTTCGGTGTACTTGTCCCAGACCCCATCCTTGTAGGCCTTGTCCCATGTACCACCCCAGCCGACTACCGTGACGGGGTCGGCCGCGGACGCGACCAAAGCCGAGGTCGCGAGGCAGATCGCGGCGGCAGATACGGCTTGCAGATAAGTCCTCATTGCAGTTCCCCTTTCTTATCGTTGTAGATTTGATCAAATTTCAAACGCAAAATTGATTGATTAGCAACAGGAATTTACGGTACGGTGTAAAAAAGTGAAAAAGCCAAAGGGATTTGATCGAATGCTGCAAGGCACTAGAGACGTGCGCGCCAATGTCAGTCTCGCTGCTGTTCTGGACGAGGCGCGACAGCGTTTCGCTGACGCCAACCCGAACAGCCGGGCGCGTCAGAACGAGGCCGCGGCATCGTTGCCGGGCGGCAATACGAGGGCTGTTCTATGGTATCGGCCATTCCCCGTATCGTTTGTTTCCGGTGAAGGCTGCAGGGTGACCGATCTGGACGGCCATACCTATGTCGACCTGGTCTCGGAATACAGTGCCGGTTTTTACGGCCACTCCGACAAGGCGATTTCGGCGGCCCTTGTGGACGTCATACAGGGTGGCATCATGTTGGGCGCACCCAACCGCTATGAGGCGCGCCTGGCTGCCGCGGTGGTCGACCGTTTTCCGGCCATCGAGCGCGTGCGCTTCTGCAACTCGGGCACCGAGGCGAACATCATGGCGATTTCGGCGGCTCGCGCCATCACGCAGCGCTCGAAGATCCTCGCCTTCCGCGAGGGCTATCATGGCGGCGTACTCACCTTCGCGCATGGCGGCTCACCGCTCAATTTGCCTTTCCCCTTTGTCTTCGCCGACTACAACGATAGTGCAGGCGCCGTGGCGCTCATCAAGGAACAGGGCGACGAACTTGCCGCGGTGATCGTCGAACCGATGATGGGCGGCGGCGGCTGCATCCCGGCGACGCGTGAGTTCCTGGAAGCGCTGCGCGCCGCGACGAAGGAGACCGGCGCGCTGCTGATCTTCGACGAGGTGATGACCTCGCGCCTCGACTACCGCGCGCTCCATGGCGCACATGAAATCTTTCCCGATTTCGTGACGCTCGGAAAGTACATCGGCGGCGGTGCGAGTTTTGGCGCATTCGGTGGACGCGCGGATCTCGTCGACCGCTTCGATCCTGCTTTGCCTGGTGCGTTTTCGCATGGCGGGACGTTCAACAACAATATTCTCAGCATGGCTGCTGGTTTCACCGGTCTGACGCAGGTGCTGACGCAAGAGGCGAGCCGCGCCATCAATTCGCGCGGCGATCGCTTGCGTGAAGCGATGAACGTCTCCCTTGAGCGGTATGGCGTCGAGGGCATCGTCATAGGGCGCGGGTCGTTGATGAACCTGCATTTCGTCAGGGGGCCGGTGGACACGCCGGCGCGGCTCGACGATGCCGATCCATCGGCGATTGCGCTTTGGCATATCGAGATGCTGTTGCGAGGGTACTACGTGACGCCGCGCGGCATGCTGGCGTTGTCACTGCCATTTGGCGACGCAGAACTCGACGGCTTCGCCGCCGCATTCGACGATTTCCTGTCGAGCAACCTCAAAATACTGCCGCGCCGGACAAACTGATGCTCGATCGCAAGGATGCCACTGCCGGCTCGGCCGCGCAAAAGACAGCTCATGTTCGTGTACATACGGGCTTGAAGGAGGCACTGATGAACGGTGACTTCCTGCCCGGCCAGAGACTGGTCGTACGACAGCTTGCCGAACAGTACCGGACCAGCGCCATGCCGGTGCGCGAGGCCTTGCGGCAACTCGTCAGCGACGAGGCGATGTTCGACCACCCAAATCGGGGCGTCATTGTCCCTGAGGCCACGGTGGCGCGTATTTCGGATCTGGTGCGTGTGCGCTGCAGCGTCGAAGGGACGGCGGCCGAGTGGGCCGCGACGACCATCACGCCCGAAGAACTCGATGAATTGGCGAAGCTGAACGGGCTGATGCGCGAATGCGTCGAGAGCAATGTCATGGCTAATTATCTCGGCCTGAACAGGCGCTTCCATTTCACGATGTACCATGCCGCGCGTTCACCTCTCATCCAGCAGATCATCGAGAAATTGTGGCTGCAGGCAGGACCGTTTCTGAACATCGTCCGCTCCGACGTGACCTACGGCCTGGGCCTGGACCATCACGACGAAATGCTCGCGGCGCTGCGTCGCGCCGATGGCGCGGCTGCGCGCAAGGCGCTGGTTGCCGATCTGCGCGAGGCCGCCGACATCATTCTTCGCGCCGCGGCGGCGGCTGAGGCTCAACCTGCGCGCAAACGCCCGGCTTCGGTACGCCGTGATCCGAAGGCGCAGGCGCGGTGATGGGCGGATCCCCGCATGGCCCGGTTCATGTCGAGTTTCGTGGCGTCAGCAAGCGCTACGGGCAGACCGTCCAGGCGGTGCGTCAGCTCGACCTGGAAATCATGCGCGGCGAATTCCTGACGCTGCTGGGGCCTTCGGGATCCGGCAAGACGACGGCGTTGATGATGCTTGCCGGATTCGAGGATACGACCGAGGGCGAAATCCTCATTGACGGTCAGCGCATCGACAACGTTCCCGCCAATCGTCGCGGCATCGGCTTGGTGTTCCAGAACTACGCGCTTTTCCCGCACATGACGGTCGCCGAAAATCTGGCTTTCCCACTCGAGGTCCGCAAACTTGGCCGCGAGGAGGTGACGCAACGTGTCAGGAACGTTCTCGACATGGTCCAGTTGCCCGAATTCGGCAACCGGCGTCCGGCGCAGCTTTCGGGTGGGCAGCAACAACGCGTCGCGGTTGCCCGCGCCCTGATCTTCGAACCAAATCTTGTCCTGATGGACGAACCGCTCGGCGCCCTAGACAAGCAACTGCGCGAGCAGATGCAGTTCGAAATCAAGGAAATCCATGCCCGGCTTGGCGTCACGTTCGTTTATGTGACCCACGACCAGACCGAGGCGCTGACCATGTCCGACCGGATCGCGGTGTTCAGCGCCGGCCGCATCGAGCAGCTTTCGACACCACGCGAACTGTATGAGCGTCCGACGGGCAGCTTTGTGGCGAGCTTCATCGGCGAGAACAACCGCATGTCCGGCACCGTGCTTGCCGGCGGTGAAAATGGTGGCGTGGCCGTCCATCTCGACGATGGCGATCTGGTGTTGAACGCCATTTCCCCTGGCGCGACGCCCCCTACGGGCGCCAGGGTGACGCTGTCGATCAGGCCCGAGCGCATGTCCTTATTGCACGAAGGCTCCACCGCCCTCAACGTGATCGCGGCAACCGTCGTTCAGTCCGTCTATGTCGGCGATCACATCCGGCTCGTCGCTGTGACGGCGGGCGGCCTGAAATTCATTGTCAAGCTTGCCGCATCGTCGTCTCGGTCCGAACTCAATGCGGGCGAGGCGGTTCGATTGGGCTGTGGTCGTGAGGATTGCCTCGCTCTCGATAGATAACAACAAAAGGCAGACAAGGGAGAGTTCAACCATGAAGAAATCGCCGAAAGTCGTCATCACCTGTGCGGTCACCGGCTCGATCCACACGCCGACGATGAGCCCGTATCTGCCGATAACGCCGTCCGAGATCGTCGACGCCGCTGTCGGAGCAGCCGAAGCCGGGGCGTCGGTGATCCATCTGCATGCCCGCGATCCGGAGACCGGCAAGCCTACCCCTGATCCCAGGCTGTTTATGGATTTCCTGCCGCGCATCAAGCAGCAGACCGACGCCGTGATGAACATTTCCACCGGCGGCGGGCTGAAGATGACCCTCGAAGAGCGCCTTGAAGCGGCGCACGCTTCGAAGCCGGAACTCTGCTCGCTCAATATGGGATCTATGAATTTCGCCTTGCACCACATCGCGCCGAAATACACCGACTGGAAGTACGACTGGGAGAAGGGCTATCTGGAAGACACAAAGAAGGGCATCGTCTCCAACACGTTCGAGCAGATCGAGCGGATCATCGTCGAGGTCGGCCAGGCTTATGGCACGAAGTTCGAGTTCGAGTGCTACGATGTCAGTCACCTCTACACGCTTGCGCACTTTCTCGACCGCAAGCTGCTGAAGCCGCCGCTTTTCGTCCAGACGATCTTCGGGCTGCTGGGCGGTATCGGCGCCGACCCAGAAGACATGATGCACATGCGCAGGACGGCTGATCGGCTGTTCGGAGACGACTATCTCTGGTCGATCCTTGCCGCGGGCAAGCACCAGATAAATCTCTGCACGATGGGCGCGATCATGGGCGGCAATGTACGGGTCGGTTTGGAAGACAGCCTCTATGTCGGCAAGGGCACGCTCGCCAAGAGCAATGCCGAACAGGTGGCCAAGATAAAGCGCATTCTCAACGAGTTGTCGCTCGAAATCGCGACGCCCGACGAAGCCCGTCAACTGCTGGATCTCAAGGGCGCACATGAGGTCGGGTTTTGACGCCCCCCGGCATCGAAACCTATGTCGGCGTCGTGCATCCTTGGATGTGCGACGCGATGGGCCATCTCAACGTTCGTCATTATGTGGCGATGTTCGATGACGCCAGTTTCCAGTTGCTGGGCAGGATTGCCGATCCTCGTTTGACGCCGACCCTTGGCTGGGCGGATGTGAGGATGGAGATCGACTACGTGCATGAAACCGCGGTGGGAACTCTGGTCACCGTTCGCAGCGTTATAGAAAAGCTTGGGAAATCGTCGCTGACTTATCTGCATGAAATGCGCGGTACGCTGGACGGAGTCCTGCATGCGCGCATGCGCACCGTAACGGTGCGCTTCGATCTTCAAGCGCGGAGCAAGATCGAGATCGAAGGCGAGGCCCGGCAGGCGAGCGCGAAACTCCCGAGGGGGTGAAGCCGGCAGCTTTGCGCCTCAAGTCGGTCGTTAAGACCAGCTTCGCCGTTTCCCGAAAGCCGACGTCATCGGACTACGCTGGCTTAAGATGACTGCGCCTCTAGACGGACGGCGGCGACAGGATGAAAAGCGCTTGCGCCTGCTTGGTGGCGGAACTGTTGCGGAAGGTGTGGAGGCGTCTTGGGTCGAAAGTCATGGCGTCGCCTTCGAGCAGGACGAACTCCTCGCCTTCGAGCAACACGGTCACGCTGCCCTCGACGACGAACACGAATTCCTCTTCCGAACGCCAGCTGTAGAGCTTGTCGCCGCCGGTGCCGCCCGGCGCCATGATCGACAGGATCGCCTGCGTCCGAACCGCGGATTTCGGGCTGAGCAGGAAGTCTGAAAGGTCGGTGCCGCCGAGCACCGCCGGAGTGCGCGCGTCAACGCGGACGACAGCCGTGTTGTCATGCTGGAACAGGCTGCCGATCGTAATTCCAAGAATGTCGCACAGGCGAACGAGCGTTGCCACCGAGTGCGAGGCCTTGTCGCGTTCGACTTCGCTGAGAAAACCCTTGCTGACTTCAACGCCATCCGCCACGGCCTGGAGGGTAAGGTCCAGTTCGCGCCGTCGATTGCGCAGGGCATCACCGATGCGGGCCGTGGACGGCCTCTGGGTGCCACTCGTCATGATTGCGCTCTCAGCATGTTCAATCCCATACCGTCAGCTCGGTCCGCCGTACAAGCCGGAATTTTATGTGTTCTGTATAGAACAACTTTGTTGACTTATACAGAATTCCCCACCAGCATCCAGATGAATTTCGAGGAGGCGGCGGTGCCATGAGGCGAGCCTTCCCCGCCAGCATACGGATGAAGGAGCGATGATGAGCCAAGACGATATTGCCGAAGCCAGGCGCAGTTCGCAGAGTTGGTACTGGTGGGGCATCGCGACGTTTTTCCGCTGCCCGGTAGCGGAGACTCCGGCCGATGTGGATATCGGCCTGGTCGGCGTGCCGCACAGCTCCGGAAACGGCTCGACGGAGCGCGACCAACATCTTGGCCCGCGTGCGGTCCGCAACGTGTCGGGCTACTATCGCCGCTCGCACGGGGTGCACGGCTTTTCGCCATGGGATGCCGCCAAGATCAGCGATCTTGGCGACGTTCCCCTGCCCGAGGCCATGAACAACGAGGCCTGTGTCCGCGACATCGAAGCCTTCTACGCCCGGCTCGACGCCGCCGGCACAAACCCGGTTTCCATCGGCGGCGATCACTCGATCACCGGGCCTATCATCAAGGCCATCGCCGGACCGGGCCGGCGCCTGTCGGGAGGCCAGCCCTGCTCGCTGATCCATTTCGACGCGCACACCGATTCCTACGACAACATGCCCCACTGGCTTGGCGCGAAGCGTTCGGCGGCGCACTGGGCGGCCTATACGGCAAAGGAAGGTGCGGTCGACCCGGAACGCAGCATCCAGATCGGCATGCGCGGTCATCCGGCGGCGGATATCCACACCGGCGGCGTTGGCGGCTCGAGTCGCGCTCTGGGCTATCGGGTTGTTACGATGGACGAGTTCGAACGCTTGGGCATAGAGCGCATGGTGGAGATGATCCGCGAGCGGGTTGGCGATCGCCCCGCCTACATCACCTTCGATCTCGACAGCCTCGACCCCTCCGTCGCTCCCGGGGTTTCGAACCTCGAGCCGGGCTTCGGCGGCCTGACCATCCGCGAGGCGACGCGCCTTCTGCAAGGATTGAAGGGGCTCAACATCATCGGTGGGGACGTCGTCTGCCTGATGCCGACCAAGGACAGCCCCAACCAGATCACGGCGCAGGTCGCCATGGTGATGATGTACGAACTGATCTGCCTGATCGCCGCAAAGAATGCCGAGACGCACTGACGCGTGGCCTTGGCCGCTACAGGAGCGCGCCGACGCCATCGGTGATGGCGTCGCGGCTCGCGGCTCCGGACTTTCGATGCCGATG
>NZ_RZQE01000206.1:0-9947 GCF_004022955.1 Mesorhizobium sp. M7A.F.Ca.US.002.01.1.1
TCCTTCAATTGCTCGGACACGGCAGCGAGTTGCACAAGGGCAGCGTCGCTATCAGGCTTCAAAGCAAGCGCATATTGCAGATAGAGGCGCACGAAGGGCTCGCCGCCGCCACGGTTGAGCGCGGTGGCGAGGTCGAGCAGGATTTCGGAGGCGCCATCGGATGGGCCGGCCACCAGGGGCGCAATCTTGTCGCCTTTTGCAATTCGGTCGCGCAAGGCGACGATTTCCAGCTTGCCAGGCGAAAACGCCTCGGCCTGATCGAGCACCGACAGCGCCTTGGTCTTGTCGCCCTTGCGGGCCAGGAACGAGGCGTAGGCCTGGGCGTTGCGCATCCAGGTTTCGGGAGCGGCACCACCGGCGGCGGTATCCTGCATGGTCGCGGCGTAGATCGCCTCGGCCTTTTCGGGCATGCCGGATGCATCAGCGATCAGGGCGCGGTGGAACGACTTGAACAGGCCGAACCAATCCGGCCCCTGCAGCTTGTCGATGGACGCCATCGCATCGGCAGGCTCGCCGGCGCCTTGCTGCGCCCAGCCGGACATCACCCCGGAGATCAGCCGGTCGAGATCGGATTCCAGCGACAGCTTGAGCCAGTACTGCGCCTTGGTGAAATCCTTCTTGTGGAAGGAATCGACGGCGAGCGCCAGCCGCGAGAAACGCTCGACGTCAGGCACTTCCTTGAGCTTGTCGGCATAGACCAGGGATTCGTCGAAGCGCCCCTGCGCGATCAGCGACAGCATCAAGCTCTGCTGCAGGCCGGTGTCGCTCGGGTCGAAGGCCAATGCTTGCTTGTAGTAGGCGATGGCGCTGTCGAGGTCGTTATCGCCTTCGGCGATCCGGGCCGCCAGATAAGCGCCCGAAAACGACGTGATCTTGACCGGTTCGGTGGTTTGCTTGGCATAGGCCGGCAAAGCCGAGATCGCCATGCCTGTCACAATTGCCAGCCTTGTCAGCCAGCGCGCACGTCCTTGCCGCATCGTATCCCTTTCAGCCAGGCGCCATCTCCGCGTCAGCGGGATGGGCGTAGACTCGATCTTTCCAGGCAAAGCATGGCCTTTTTGGGGTCGCGCTTCAATCCGCCTCGAATTCACAATCCGGGCACCCGATTAACAAATCATGGCGGCGGGCACTAGTTTTCCGATCTTGGATTTCGGCCACGGCCCTATGCGGCGCCGAATATATCACCGATTCGACCGCTAAGGCTCGGGCCAATATCAGCCCTCGCCTGGCGAGGCAGACCGCTGCACCAGCGTGTCGCCGTAGCCGCCGGCCGCTATCGTGCTGCACAGTTCGTTCCATTCGCAGCCGCCGCAGGCCTTGCGTACAAGGCCAGCCGAAAACGCCTGCCGCATCCGGCCCAGCATCGCAGCATCGAGATCAAGACGGGTGCCGACGCGAATTGGCCGCGCCAGCAACTCGCCCACATCCTGCGTGGCGAGCCGGTCCCGCTCGACGACACTCTCGTTGAGGCAGTGCGGTTCCGGCTCATCAAGCAACGGGGCGCAGACATCGTCCGGGCTGGAAACGAGGAGGATGTCCTCGCCCCGGCTCAGGCGCTCCGCTACGCGATCATAATTGGCGGTGAAGGCGGGGCTGTATCCCTTGCCCACATAGGTGAGCAGGCAAAGGAGGTGGTGGGCGCGCAGCCTGATCGTCACGGATTGACCGGCTTGGCCTTGCCGCCGCGAAGCGCCATGAGGGTCGCGGCACCCAGCGCCGACTTGAGCAAGCCGCCGACGATGAACGGCAGGAAGCCGAAGGTAACGGCCTGTTCGGCTCCAATCATGACGGCAAGCCATGCTGTGCCCAGCACGAGGCAGGCAAGATTGCCAAGCAGCATGGCGACAAATGCCAGCACCACTCTGTTGCCGTTCCAGCCGCGTTCGGCCAGCCAGCCGACCATTGCGCCGACAAGCGGGAAGGCGAAGAGATAGCCAGCCGTCGGCCCGACGAAATGCGCCGCACCCGCTGCCCCTCCGGACAGAACCGGAAAGCCGACCGCACCCTCGACCAGCCAGGCGGCGATGGTGAGCGCGCCAAGCCGCCAGCCATAGAGCGCGCCGATCAGTGTCACCGCGAAGGTCTGCATCGTCACCGGGACCGGCACCATCGGCACTTCGATGTAGGATGACAGCGCCAGGAACAGGGTGCCGAGCACGACGGCTCCGACCTGCCAGGCAAGAGAACGATCCTGGAGCCGGAGCGGGCTGAACGACGGCTTGCTGGACGAGAATGCGACGTCTGTCATTGGGATTCCTTCGATCGATTGCAAATTATAGATAATTTCTGTTTTCGATCTATTATCGAATCCACACTTCCCTGGAGATTGCAAGCCCTGGCTTTGGCGGAGGCCGTCTAACCTACGATGGCGAAGGCTTCGCGCGTCGTTCCGGAAGCCGTCCTGACCGGCTTGCGGCCAATCCATTGGACGTGCCGCCCCAGTGTGACGGCCGCCGATTCGGTGTTTCCCTGCCGCAAGGCGGCGAGGATCGCGCGATGGTCCTGATCGGTGCGTGTCTCCCACTCCGAGCGCCATGCCGCGAACAGAAAACGGGCGCTTGCCGCGTGCAGATCGTCGATGGTGGCGAGCAGGCGCGGCATGCCGCATGGCGCGAGGATCAAGCGGTGGAAGGCGCGGTTGGCTTCCTCCCACGACCTGACATCGCGGGACTTGTCGCCAGCCTTGGACGCCTCCTCGGCGAGATCGAGAATGGCCGATGTCAGATGCGGCGCCGCGTGGCGCAGCGCCAGCACTTCAAGGGCGGCGCGCATTTCGGCGACTTCCTTGACCTCGCCCAGGTCGAAAGACGCGACACGCACGCCGCGGCGCGGTTCGCCGATGGCCAGCCCTTGCGCCTCGAGGCGGCGGAAGGCCTCGCGCACCGGAACATGGCTGGTTTGGAATTCCTCGGCGATGTGATCCTGCCGAAGCCTGGCCCCCGGCTCGATCGCACCGGAAATGATGCGGTCCGCCAGAACCTTGCTGATGCGCACCGCGATGGTGTCGTCTGTGCCCTTTGCCATGTTTTATAGATAATTTGCGGCAGGGCGGCTTGTCGAGACGGCGGGACCGAATTCCTAAACTTCCTCTTAGCGCAGGCCAGAGATAGCGTCGCGAAAGTCCAGCCTTTAGTTGACCCGGCTGATGCAGAAATCGATGACGTCGATCAGCGCCGATTTCTGCGGCGTCGCTTCGAGCGGCGCCAGCGCGTCGCGGGCAATCTCGCCGAAATGGCGCGCGCGTCCGATCGTGTCGGCAATGGCGCCGTGGCGGGTCATCAGGCCGGTCGCCTTTTCCAGGCCGGCGTCATCGGCGACATTGTCCTCGATGGCGCGCTTCCAGAAGGTGCGCTCGGCCTTGGTGCCGCGCCGATAGGCGAGAATGACCGGAAGCGTCACCTTGCCCTCGCGGAAATCGTCGCCGACATTCTTGCCCAGATCCTTGCTGGTGCCGCCATAGTCCAGCGCGTCGTCGATCAGCTGGAAGGCCAGGCCGAGATTCATGCCATAGGAGCGCAGCGCGGCGCGATCGTTGCGCGTCGCCTGGGCGATGACCGGGCCGACCTCGGCAGCCGCCGAAAAAAGTGCGGCGGTCTTGGCCTTGATGACGGCGAAATGCTCGTCCTCGGTGGTTTCGAGGTTCTTGGCGGCGGCGAGCTGCATGACCTCGCCCTCGGCGATGATGGAGGCCGCACTCGACAGGATATCGAGCGCTTCGAGCGAGCCGACATCGACCATCATGCGGAAGGCCTGGCCGAGCAGGAAGTCGCCGACCAGAACGCTTGCCTGGTTGCCCCAGATCATGCGGGCGGTCTTCTTGCCGCGGCGCATGCCGCTCTCGTCGACGACATCGTCGTGCAGAAGCGTCGCGGTGTGCATGAATTCGACGGAGGTGGCGAGCTTGACGTGGCCCTCGCCGGCATAGCCGAACATCTGGGCTGCGGCCAGCGTCAGCATCGGCCGCAGCCGTTTGCCGCCGGACGAGATCAGATGGTTGGCGACCTCCGGGATCATCTCGACGTCGGAGCCGGCCTTGGACAGGATCAATTCATTGACGCGCCCCATATCGGCGGCAGTCAGATCGATCAGATCCTTGATGGAGGCGGGCTCCCGCTTCCCGTTTTCGATGTTGAGAACGACACCCACGACAATCACTCCCGTCTTGGTATAGAGCGTGCGACGGCACCCTTAGTCCCTGTATGGACTCTAGGGCGGCGGACATGGGCACGGCAAGTGGCGAATTGGCGCGGCGGCGGCGACAGAATGTCAACGACCCCCAAGGGAACGGCTCTGCCCCGGAATCCCCTACCCGTTTACATCAATAGCGCAAACTGCGAGTTTCATACAATGATAGAACTAGTCCGCACCAACGATGCCGTGATCATTTCCTTTGTCGAATCGCTGATGCGCGACGCCGGCATTGCCTGCTTTGTCGCCGACCAGAATATGAGCATTCTCGAAGGGTCGATCGGTCTTTTGCAGAAGCGCGTCATGGTCGACGCCGACCAGGCCGACGCGGCACGGCGCATCCTGACGGATGCCGGCATCGCCAACGAAATCCGCGGAAGATAATGTCCGCCGCGCCCGCCGCCCTTGTCCCGGACACGCCGGCCCATACGGTCGACGCTTTCCATCGCGGCCGATTCTGGCTGGTGCAGCCCAAGCAAGGCGGTCATCGCGCCGGCATGGATGCGATGATGCTGGCGGCATCCGTGCCGTCCTCCCTTGCCGGTCGTCTCGCCGATTTCGGTGCCGGTGCCGGGGCCGCCGGCCTGGCGGTGCTGTCGCGCTGCCCGGCCGCCGAGGCGGTGCTTGTCGAACGCGCGCCGGAAATGGCGGCCTTCGCGGCAGCCACTCTTGCCCATCCCGGCAATGCCCATCTGAGCGATCGCGCCTCCGTGCTGGTCGCCGATGTCACCGTATCGGGCCGGGCGCGGGCGGCCGCCGGCCTCGCCGACAATGATTTCGACTTCGTCATCATGAACCCGCCCTTCAACGCTCCCCGGGACCGCGCCTCCCCCGATCGCCTCAGAAAAGAGGCCCATGTCATGGAGGACGGGGTGTTCGAGAGCTGGATCCGCAGTGCGGCGGCGGTGGTCAGGCCGCGCGGCGGGCTTGCCGTGATCGCCCGCCCCGAACAGCTCGGCGCCATTCTCGATGCGATCGCAGGGCGCTTCGGCGATGCCGAAATGCTCGCCGTCCACCCTCGCCCAGACGCCGCGGCAATCCGCATCGTTGTGCGGGCAGCGCTCGGGACACGGGGAAAGCTTGCCATCCGCCCGCCCCTGATGCTGCACGCGCAATCAGGCAACGGCCCCGACGAGCGCAGCGAAATGATCACCAACGGCCTCGCCTCGCTGTTCGGAGATTGAGCTATTCTGCCTGGCCACATTGCCGTTGGCCGGGAAATCCCTACATGCCTGCAACCTATCGACCGGAGACCACGCCCTCGTGAAACGCCTTATCAACCGCCTGCTGCCGAAATCCTGGCGCTCCACCGTCGTCACCATTCCGGTCATCCGGCTGCACGGCACCATCATGGCAGGCGGTGGCCAGTTCCGGCCGAGCCTGTCGCTGGCCTCCACCGCTGGCCTCATCGAGAAGGCGTTTTCCTACGACGCCCCGGCAGTCGCCATCTCGATCAATTCGCCCGGCGGCTCGCCGGTGCAGTCGCGGCTGATCTTCAAGCGCATCCGTGACCTGGCCACGGAAAAGAACAGAAAGGTACTGGTCTTCGTCGAAGACGTGGCGGCGTCGGGTGGCTACATGATCGCGGTTGCCGGTGATGAGATCTTCGCCGACCCATCCTCCATCGTCGGGTCGATCGGCGTGGTCTCGGCTTCGTTCGGCTTCCCGGAACTGATGAAGAAGATCGGCATCGAGCGACGCGTCCACACCGCCGGCCAGAACAAGGCGGTGCTCGACCCGTTCAAGCCCGAGAAAAAGGAAGATGTCGAGCGGCTGAAGGCGCTGCAGCTCGAGGTGCACGGCACGTTCATCGACCTCGTCAAGGAGCGGCGCGGCGCGAAACTGAAAGACGACCCGGACCTGTTCACAGGCCTGTTCTGGACCGGCATCAAGGGCCTTGAACTCGGCCTGGTCGATGCGCTCGGCGACATGCGCACGGTGCTCAAGACCCGTTTCGGGGCGAAAACCCAGCTCAGGCTGATCACGACACCGCGCGGTTTCCTCAGCCGCTTCGGCCTGTTTGGCTCAAGCAAGGGCTTTTCAGCGCCCGATATCGCAGCCGCCGCCGCCAGCGGCGTGGTCGATGCGGCGGAAGAGCGCGCATTGTGGTCTCGCTTCGGGCTTTGAAAACCCGGCAAAAGCGTCTAGCATGAGAGCTTAACCGACCCGACCGGCCGCCTTCGCCGGCCCAGCGTGGGAGGAGTTTTGGCATGCCGCAGATCATTTTCTTCGCCGTCGTTGGCGTCGCCGCCTATTTCGGCTACCGCACCTTCATTAGGGAAGCCGAACGCGTGACCGCCAAGGTGCGGCGTACCGAAAAGCAGACGGCCAACGGCGCGATGGGCACTTTGGTCAAGGATCCGAAGACCGGCGAGTACCGGCTGGCCAAGGACTGAGCACCATTTCGCAGACCATTGTGGACACCGACATCGGGTCGCGTAGCTGGCACGCGCACGCCAAGATCAATCTTGCGCTGCATGTCACCGGCAGGCGACCTGACGGCTATCATCTGATCGAAAGCCTGGCGGTGTTCACGCGGTTTGGCGACAGGGTCGAAATTGCGCCTGCCGATAGCGATGAATTTACCGTGTCCGGCCGCTACGCCCCGGCTGTTCCTCTCGACGCCAGCAATCTGGTGCCTAGGGCGCGCGATGCCCTGCGACAGGCGGTCGGGCACGAGAGAACACCGCCGGTCGCTATCCGGCTGGAAAAGAACCTGCCGGTCGCCTCCGGCGTCGGCGGCGGTTCGAGCGACGCGGCGACCGTGCTGCGCGGGCTGGTGGAGACATGGGGCCTGGATATAGACGGCGCAGAGCTGGCGCGGATCGGCATTTCGCTCGGCGCCGATGTGCCGATGTGCCTGGCGGCAAAGCCGCTGGTCGCGCGCGGCATCGGAGATGAACTGTCGATGGTGCCGGATTTTTCGGCGCTTGGCCTGGTGCTGGTCAATCCGGGCACCCCGGTCTCGACGGCGGACGTCTTTGCGGCGCTTTCCCGGCGCGACAATGAGGCCTTGCCGCCGCTGCCGCGCAGCATCGATTTTCATAGCCTGCGCAACTGGCTGGAGATCACCCGCAACGATCTCGAGCCCGCCGCGCTGGCGATGCAGCCGGCTATCGGCAGGGCGCTTTCCTGGCTGAACAAGGCCGGATCGGGTTTTTCACGGATGTCCGGGTCCGGCGCCACCTGCTTCGGCCTGTTCGAGACCGGCAATGTCGCCAAGCGCGCCGCCGCCGAAATCCGCGGCCGCCAGCCCGACTGGTTCGTCGCGGCGACGCGCAGCATCGCATCGGAGGGATCGGATGGCCAGAATTGACGAGAGCCGCTCCTTCATTCCCGTGCGCATCGCGGTGCTGACCGTTTCAGATACGCGCAGCCTCGCCGACGACAAATCCGGCCAGACGCTGGCCGACCGCATCACCGAGGCCGGCCATATGCTGGCGGCCCGCGATATCGTCACCGACGATCGGGAAAAAATCCGCGACACGGTTCTGGCGTGGTCGCGGGACAAGAATATCGATGTCGTCATCACCACCGGCGGCACCGGTTTCACCGGCCGTGACGTGACGCCGGACGCGCTGGAGCCGATCTTCGAAAAGCGCATGGATGGCTTTTCGGAAGTGTTCCACCGGATCTCCTACGACAAGATCGGCACCTCGACGATCCAGAGCCGGGCGACCGGCGGCATCGTCAACGCCACCTTCGTCTTCGTGCTGCCGGGTTCGCCAGGCGCCTGCAAGGACGCGTGGGACGGCATCCTGAAGGCACAGCTCGACTACCGGCATATGCCGTGCAACTTCGTCGAGATCATGCCGCGCCTGGACGAGCATTTGCGGCGCGGCAAATCAGCTCCGTAAAGCCGAGGCAAGCGTCGCTCTCAGCGGATGACCGGCTCGCCATGAAACCGCCGGCGCGACGGCGGCGAGACGCCGAAGCCGACTTCCATCATCAGTCGCGGCGTGCGTGCCGGCACGGTGCCCATATGGAAGCCAAAAGGGTCCTCGACGAAACCGAGACCGGCCTCGCCGGTCAGCGTCACCGGGCTCTGCTCGCCATAGACATCCAGGACCTGTTGCGCGGGGTGGCCAACCAGAAGCGTGAGCTGGTGCTTGAGGCTGCGGCGCTTGTGGCTGCCCCTGACATAGACATGCGGACCGGTGTCGGTGTCGACCGGCTTGAGGTAGAAGAAGAATTTCAGCATGCGCCAATCATCGAGGTCGAAATGATACTTGCCGAGCGAGGCGAGGTTCTTGTCGGCATCCGAAGCGGCACCGGTTGGAAAACTCCACCAGACGCGCGTCGTGATCAGTTTTGCCTGGCCGCCGAGATAGTGCGCGGCAATATCCAGAAGCAGCGGATCGCGCTGGATGGCAAGCGCCGCCGGGCAGTCGAGGATGCGCTCGAAAAAATGCCCGCTGAGCAGCGAGCGGCCAAGGCGTTTCTCGGCCTCGGCATGTTCCCCCGGCATGAATTCGAGACGGCGGTCGAAATTGCCGAAGCAAGGCGTGCGCCCGGCGAAGTCGGCGATCTCTTCATGGATATCAGGCGGCAGGACCAAGCCTGAGAACAGCCCGTCGGAGCGCAACGCATCGACGACCGCTCCCCGTTCGACACCGGCAAACATCGTATCCCCGGCATTGGCGACCGGGCGGGCGCGTTTTGCGCCCAGCCAATGCATGCGGCGTCCAGGCATTGTGCGCGCCAGCACGAACATCGGCAGCCAGGCGGGGTTTTCGCGCAGGTCCTTGAGATAGGTCGGAATGCGCACCGCGATGCGTCGCAACAGACTGCCGTCGCGCGCAATAGCCTCGAGACTGGCCGCGCCGGATGTGTCGGGGGTTGAAAGCTTCATTGGGTCCTCGGCTATGAGAGCACCACCGATGCCGCATCGGTGCTCGCCACTCGGCATGTCCCAAACCCAATTCCCGCTTGAACGGAAGCTAACCCCGCGTCAGATTTTGTGCAATGCACAATGGCCTGAGCAGCTGCAAAAAATCATGTCGAGGAGCGGCGTTCCTGCTTGGCGGGCGCCATCCAGATCTCGGCGTCGAGCCGCTTCGTTGCGAGGCCGCGGGCGATGGCCTCAGCACTGCCGGCACTCTTGGCCGCGGCCGCCGCCTGACGCTTGCTGATCAGCAATCCGTCGGCCAGGGCGCGGTTTCCCGAAAAGACCCGTGCCAGGAATGGCGTGCGGCTGGCCCGCGTGCGCGAAAACCGTGCCGCCATGGTCTGCCTGGCCGTATGCGCGACAACCTCATCGATCCAGCCCTCCACCAACCGCGCGCCCGGTTCCAGGAGCAGCAACCAATCCCCCTTGGCCTGGCGGATGCCGGCAGCGACACCGCCGGTCACGTACTGACAGCCGGCATGCTCGGCCACACGATGCGTCTGGTCGGTGGAGCCTGTGTCGCAGACGATAACTTCACGCACCACGCCTTCGACCGCGCCGCCAATCAGCGAGGCGAGCGTGCGGGCGAGGCCCTCCTCGTCATTGCGGGTTTCGATGAGAACACTGAGCATCCTTAGCCGAATAGCGGAAAGCGCCGCACAGCGCCAGTTTTGCATCGCACATAGAAAGTTCTTGCTTTGTTCTCGTCGATGAAATAGGAATAATTTCATGAACAGAGCGATTCGACACAACACGGACAGTCCCTGGGAGCGGGCGAAAATGGAACAGATCGTGCGCGCCGACATTGCAGCTTTCGGAGCAGGAAGAGCCGAGATGGCCAATGCGATGGTCGAGCAGAGCGGCATGCGTG
>NZ_RZQE01000207.1:0-9926 GCF_004022955.1 Mesorhizobium sp. M7A.F.Ca.US.002.01.1.1
GCGAGCCGGCATCAGCGATTTCTTCATCGAAGCGGGAGGTGACGTCCAGTCCAGCGGCAAGAATGCCTTGGGCCATGACTGGAGCGTCGGCATCCTCAATCCCTTCAATGCGAATGAGATCGTAAAGATCGTCTATCCCCGAGGTCGCGGTGTCGCAACCTCCGGCACCTATGTCCGCGGTCAACACATCTACAACCCTCATGGTATTGGCAGTCCGATCGAGGACATTGTCAGCCTCACCGTTATCGGCGCCGATGTGCTCGAAGCCGATCGTTTCGCCACCGCAGCCTTCGCCATGGGACGGGACGGCATTCTCTTCATCGAGCAGATGCCTGGCCTGGAGGGCTATCTCGTCGACGCCAATGGCCGCGCCACGCCGACAACCGGGTTCGGAGCCCTTTGCCTGCCATGATCAAAACCATCGACCGTTTCCTCGATCATCTGACAATGTACAGGCTGGTCCTCTACTATCTGATGGCGCTGGTTGGGGCGGCGTTCGTGCTCGGCTTCGTCAAGCTGGTGCCGCATGATCCGATTGCGCTTGCCTTCACGACAGCGCTTGCTCTGGCCGCCTGCTGGATCACCAACAAGGTTTTTGCGCGGATCTTTGCGGTCCCGGCCAACAACGAGTCCGTCTATATCACCGCCCTCATCCTGGCCCTGATCCTCGATCCGGTAGCGATCACGGACATAAAGGGGGTCGCGGCGGTGGCATTCACAGCCGTCTGGGCGATTTCATCCAAGTTCATTCTCGCCGTCGGCCGGAAGCACCTTTTCAATCCGGCTGCACTGGGCGTGGCGCTGTCCGCGCTGCTGCTCGACCAACCGGCCACCTGGTGGGTTGGCGGCAATCTGCCGTTGCTTCCACTCGTGCTCGTTGGCGGCATGCTCATTGTCCGCAAATTGCGCCGGCTTGATCTTGTATCGACCTTTGTGATCGTAGCGCTTGCGACCATTCTGGCAACCAGCGACCCGTCGCAGTACTGGACCGCGTTTGCGGAGACCTTGGGTTCGTCGCCCCTGCTGTTCTTCGCCTTCGTAATGCTGACCGAGCCACTGACGGCGCCGGCGATGCGTTGGGCGCGCATCGTCTTTGCCGCCGTCGTCGGCTTCCTGTTTGCTCCCAACATCCATATCGGCTCGTTCTATTTCACGCCGGAACTGGCGCTGCTTGCCGGCAACCTGTTTGCCTATGCGGCAGGCCCCAAGGGGCGCTTCGTGCTGACCTTGGAACGCATAGAGCAATCGGCCGTCGACAGCTTTGACTTCGTGTTCCGGTCTCCAAGCAAACTCGCCTTCGAGGCCGGACAGTATCTCGAATGGACGCTTGGCCTCGATCGTGCCGACAACCGCGGCAACCGCCGCTATTTCACGGTCGCCTCGGCGCCGACGGAGGAAACAGTCCGTCTCGGTGTCAAGTTCTATCCGCAATCAAGTGCCTTCAAGCGGGAACTAATGGCTATGAAGCCAGGCAGAACGATCCATGCCGCGCAACTGGCCGGCAACTTCACGCTGCCCACCCGGCGTGAAACCAAGATCGCGTTCCTGGCCGGAGGCATCGGCGTCACGCCGTTCCGCTCGATGCTGCAATATCTCATCGACCGCAAGGAGCGGCGACCGATCGTCATCCTCTACGGAACAGAGGGCCAGCAGGACATCGCTTATCGCGACGTGCTTGGCGCGGCCAGGCAGGAACTTGGCATCAAGACGATCCACGCTGTGGCGCGCGGTGCCGAGCGCGGGCAATATCCCGGATACATCGACGAGGGCCTGATACGTCTGGCCATACCCGACTACCTTGAGCGCACATTCTACATTTCCGGCCCGCAGGCGATGGTCAAGGCGCTGCGCCAGAAGCTGTTGGCCATGGGCGTTCGCCGCTCGAAGATTAAGGTCGACTATTTCCCGGGTTTCGCCTGAAGCAGGCTCAACCGTGTCGCGGCAAGGAAATTGTCACGACCAGACCCGGACCGGCGTTGGCCATGGCAAGGCGTCCGCCATAAGCTTCGACGATGTCGGAAACGATGGCAAGGCCAAGACCCCTGCTGCCGCCCCTGCTGTCGAGCTGGACACCACGTGACAGCGCGGACTCGCGATCGGCATCCGGTATACCTGGGCCATCATCAGCAACACTGACGGTCACCTCGTCCCAGGCAGTGGATGCGCCGACACGGACTGAGGATTTTGCATAACGCGCGGCGTTCTCGACAAGATTGCCGAGAATTTCCGACAAGTCGCCTTCGTCGATTGGCGCCCTCAAATCTTCCGCGACGTCCGTGATAAATGACAACTGCTTGCCGCTTGGTGTCCGTTTGACCACGGCAATGACGCCAGCCGCCACGTCCGACACAAGGCAGGATGCCTTGCCGGAGACGCCGGGCGCGAGGCGTGCACGGGCGAGCTCCCGCTCGACATGGCGTCGGATCGCTCCGGCGCTCTTCTCGATCTCGTCGGCCAGCTCTGTTTCGCCTTTTTTCCGCAAGGCGCGGATGTCGGCCGACAGCACTTGGAGTGGTGTCTTGAGGCCATGCGCCAGATCTGTGGCGCGCGAGCGGGCTCGCGCTAGCGCCTTCTCCTGTGCATCGAGAAGACGATTGATTTCGTCCGCGAGCGGCTGCACCTCGCTTGGTGCCACCACATCGAGCCGTGCTGTTCGCTGTGCTATCACGCTTCCAACGGCGGCACGCAAGGTTTCCAGCGGTGCAAGGCCGATGGTGATCTGGATGAAAAACGCGGCCATGAGGACTGCCGCGAGCATCAAGAGAGCCGGAGCAAGGTCGCGGACGTATTCGCTTACAGACACCTCAACGGTTCGATGATCTTCCGCCATGATAGCGCGAAAGGAACGGCCTCCGGCATCGATGATCGTGCGCTCGACCGCAATACTGAGTTCTCCGCCCGGGCCTGTGAACTCCTCGACCGTTCTCAGCCCACCAGTTTCGCTGTGGGCAGGCAGAAGCAGCTTGGCGTCCCACAATGATCGCGAACGCTCAAGGCTGCCGGTAGCGATGTCCTCCACCTGCCAGTAGTAGCCGGAGAGCGGATTGGCAAACCGCGGGTCGGTCAGCACCGGGGTCACGACAAGGCGGCCATCGCTTGTGAAGGTCGTCGCGCCGATCAGTTCGTTGAGGTCGACTGTCAGCTCGCCCACCACGCGCCGCTCGACGTGCAGTTCGAACAGATAGCGCAAGCCGGCGCCGGCGATGCCGAGTGCGACAAGAATCGAGATCGTTGCCGCGAACCACAACCTGAAGCGGATAGAGTTGCTCATCAGGTGGGACCATCGGGCATCAGGTACCCGAACCCGCGTCGTGTTTCGATGACATCGCTGCCGAGCTTCCGCCGCAGCCGTGCAACAATGACCTCGATCGCGTTCGGATCGCGGTCGTTGCCTGAATCGTAAAGATGCTCGGCCAGTTCGGTCGGCGCCACCACCCGCCCTGCGTGATGCATCAGAAACGCCAGGAGCCGGTACTCCAGCGGCGAAAGAGAAACAGGAATGCCACGAAGCGAAATGCGCATCTGGCGCGTGTCCAAGAGCAACGGCCCGGACCTTAACACCGGTGTCGCCTGCCCGGCCGAGCGACGCAGGATCGCCCGCAGCCGGGCGAGCAGTTCTTCCATTTCAAAAGGTTTGGGAAGATAGTCGTCAGCACCGGAATTGATGCCGTCCACGCGTTCGGTCCACATGCCTCTTGCAGTCAGGATGAGAACCGGAAACCGGCGCTCATTGGCCCGCCAACGCTTCAAGACCGTAAGACCATCGAGTTTGGGCAATCCGAGATCCAGAATGGCGGCGTCATAATTCTCGACATCGCCTGCGAACCAGGCAGCTTCACCATCCTTTGCGATATCGACAGCCATTCCGGACGCTTTGAGGGCGGTCGCGATATCGGCAGCGATGCGCGGCTCGTCTTCGGCCAGGAGGATCTTCATCAATCACCCTCCCCATCGCGCATGATGACACCGGCTCCGGCATCGACCTCCACAGTCTTTCGTCGGCCATCGGCACCGACGACCTGGAACCGGTAGACCCATCTGTTGGCTTTGCGGATGAGATCGACCGCAACAATATCGCCAGGAGCCCTGGCACGGACGATGTCCAATATGTTGGCAAGGCCTTTGATTTCGCCGCGCTCGTACAAATCTCGCGCCCGGTCGTGGTCGCCGTCATCGTCCTCATCGGCGCGGGCAGCGAGAGGCATGGCCAGGACAAGTCCAGCGAGACCCAGCACCGCCAGACGCATCAACAGGCTTTTCATCGGCAATGCATGTCGCATGTTGAAGCTTTCAATTTGCTGTCAGTCATCCTCAGCCCACAGCAAGCAAGGGGTCCATATCAGGCATTGTCGCGTCCAATCGTGGCCGCGCCGAGAAGGATACCAGACCATGCGCAATTCCATGCTTGTCTTTGCAGCACTTGCAGGCCTCACAACTTTTGCCCTGCCGGCGGCGGCTGAATCCGACGAAGGATCATGTGGAGCGCCATCGTCCGTTGACCAGTCCGGCCCGATCGACCTGCAGGCCATCCCGATGCAGGACGCCACCACCCCGAAAGCCATCAAGAGTGATGATGATGCGTGTGATGACCGGCAGGGCGATGAGGCCAACGAAAACGACTAGGTCTTCCCTTCGCTGTGCATGGCCACCACAGCACATGACGCTTGCCAATGTCGTGGGCCAAGGCTCGCTGCAAAGCCGGCAAATTATCCAAAGTCCCCTACCAATTTCTGGAGAGTTTTCGTGATCCCCATTCAGCATATCCACCCCATTCTGGTTCATTTTCCTATCGTTCTGATCTACATGCTCGTGGCTATCGACCTTGTGGCGCTGGTTGGCGGCAGCGCCGTCACCAGGAGATCGGGCGCCGGTACGATCTCGACGTTTGTGGCCCTGGCTGCCGGAGTGTTCGCCATTGGGACCTGGTTCTTCGGAGGTCTTGCCCTGGATCATGCCGAGGCGGCCGGCTTCAGCAGTGATATCGCGGAGATCCACGAAAGCCTGGGAGGTATCACTGCCTTTGCCTTCATGATCTGGGGACTTGTGCGGCTCGCCCTTTGGGTGCGGAACCGTGACATGAGGGTTGTAACGATCGCCATCCCTTTGATTGAAGCCGGCGGAGCGATGCTGGTAACCGCGACGGCTTACTATGGTGGACTGCTGGTCTATGAACTTGGCGTGAATGTAGCCAAGAGCGCGATTGCTGGTTGACGGGCATTCGCCCGTAACTTGCGACCTTCCTTTGGACCATTTGCCTTGAGGGTGAAATGATTCAGATCAAGGCGCTTCGTGCAGCTAACTTCTAAGAAGTCGGAGAATTGGAAACTCCGGAGAGCGACATGCAAGCCGAAGCCATTATGAGCAAGCCGGTCATCGCAATAGATCCGTCCGCATCGATCGCCGAGGCGGCCGGATTGATGCTCACCAACAAGATCAGCGGCCTTCCCGTCATTCGCAACGACGGTGCCCTTGTGGGAATCGTCAGTGAAGGTGATTTTCTTCGCCGCAGAGAATTGGGCACGCAGCGCAAGCGCCCACGCTGGCTGGAATTTCTGGTCGGCCCGGGAAGCCTTGCGCAGGAGTATGTCCTCGCCAATGGACGGTTGGTCGAGGAGGTTATGACCGACAGCGTCCTGACCGCTCCTCCCATAGCGTCGATCGAGCAGATCGTCGAACTGATGACCAAGCACCGCGTCAAACGCATCCCAATCGTCGAGCACGGAATGGTCGTTGGCATGATTGCCCGCTCCGATCTGCTCCGCGCGCTGTTGCGTGTTTCGACAAACGCGGCGTCAAACACCGTCAGCGACAACGAGATCCAGCAGAATATTGTCGCGGAGTTCTCGGCACAGAAATGGGCCAATGCCGATTTGATCCGCGTCGTCGTGGAAAATGGCGCGGTCGAACTGAGTGGCGCCATATTTGACGAACGCCAGCGCCAGGCGGCCATTGTCGCCGCGGAAAACGTCGCCGGCGTCAAAATGGTGAAGGACAATCTTTTCTGCGCCGGACCGATGTCCGTGCTCCTGGTTTCCTGAACTGGGGAACCGTGCGTCGCGGGCGCACCGCGCGATCGGTGTAAACCAGGTTGGCGGCCGCTGGCTGCAATCGATTGGTGTCGCGCCGCGCGGCGGCTTTTGCACCCGGCTACTCACCCGTGCTTTCCTGCCAGACGCCCTTGGCCTTGAGCCCGTCGGCCACATCCTTGGGCATATAGCGCTCGTCATGCTTCGCCAGAACACTGTCTGCGACGAATACGCCATCCGGATTGAAGGAGCCCTCGGTGATGACGCCCTGCTCCTCACGGAACAGATCAGGAAGGATACCGATATAGGTGACCTTGACCGATTTTTGCGTGTCGGTGACCGAGAAGGCGACCGTTGCGCCCTGCCCGCGGGTGATACTGCCTTTCTCGACCAAACCGCCCAGCCTGATGCGCTGGCCGGGTTGCACACTGGCAGTGGTCAGCTCGGCTGGCATGTAGAAATAGGAGGCTTTCTGGCCGAGCGCATAAAAGGTCAACCCGGTGGCCGCGCCGAGGAAGGCCAGCCCTCCGCTGATCACAGACAGTCGCTTCTGCTTGCGGGTCACGGCAGGTTACTCCGACGCCGCCACGCCAAACGCAGCGGCGTCGGCGTTAAATCCATTGGTTTTGTCATCATTCACAGCAGTGCTGCAATTGAGCGATGACGTCCGTCGAGCGGCCGCGTCCTGTGTAGGAGCCGCTATCGCTAGCCAGATACGTGTTGCAACCGGGCAATCAGGTCACGGTTGTGGCAATAGTCCGGTGGCTCGCTCGCATGCTCGTGTTCATCGAGCCAGGTCATACATTCGTCCTGATGGCCGCAGGCACGGCAGCGGCTCACCGCCCGATTGGTGACTGCGGCATGGTCTGCCACGACCTTCAGGTGTCTGTCGACGCCGAGCGTCCGCATCATGCGACCCATCAGAGCCGTTCTGGCGTCGACCGAAATCAGGTAATCGAGAAAGCTCATGTTGATCACTCCTGCCTACTCGCCATTATTGCCATGTTGGCGGCAGGTGGCGTTGATCTCGATCAACGGGCTGCGTGGCGCAAAACCGAAGCGGCAAGGCGGTCTAGAAAGGGCCGTTGACCGGCAAGCAGTTTTGCCCGGGCCGGGTCCAGATCCAGCCATGCACTGCGATCCACCTCGGGAAATGACTGCTTGCGGCCGCTGCGTCGTGGCCATTCCATCTCAAACATGTTGCTGCGCAACGTTGCGGTATCGAAATTGCCTTCCAGCGCGAAAGCAGTGATGATTTTGCTCTTTCGCTGGCGCAACTCTCCCAGATTGAGCAGGGCTCCCTTTGGCTCCCAACCTGTCTCTTCCTGGAATTCGCGCCGCGCCGCGGCTTCTGGCAGCTCGCTGTTGTCATACTCGCCCTTGGCGACGGACCAGGCGCCAAGATCGCGGCTTTGCCAGAAAGGGCCGCCCGGATGGACGAGCAGCACCTGCAGCCCATTGCTTGATCTGCGATAGGGCAGAATGCCCGCGCTTCTTTTCATCATCGCCTCAAGCCTCCCGCACCGGTCTATAACCTCGAGTAGGCAGCATGAGGTTTGGAGACTCTATCGATCATCCGCTGCGACTGGCGGCTCTCCCGTCCAAAGAACCAACGCTTGGTCGCCTCCGAGGCCAGGAGATAAAGCGCGGTGATAGCGACAAGCCCGGCAAGCACGGGCAGTGGCAAGGGCACGAAGCCGAACCAGGCAGCAAACGGCAGATAGGGGATCATGATCGCAACAACCCCGACAGCCAACGTAAGCCAGGCAAGCAACGGGCTCGGACGGCTTGCCCAGAAAGCTTTGTGTGTGCGCACAATGAGAACGATCGCAAGCTCCGTCAGCAACGATTCGACAAACCAGCCGGTCTGGAAGGCAGCCGCCGTGGCGTGAGCGACGAACAGCAGGAACGCGAACGTCGCGAAATCGAACAGCGAGCTGACCAGGCCAAAGCTGATCATGAACCGCCGTACAAAACGGATGTCCCAGTGGCGCGGCCGGCGCAGCTGGTCTGGATCCACATTGTCGCTCGCGATCGCCAGAGAAGGCACGTCGGAAAGGAAATTGTTGAGCAGGATCTGCGCTGCCAGAAGCGGCAGGAAAGGCAGGAAAAGCGAGGCAATAGCCATGCTGATCATGTTGCCGAAATTGGCGCTGGTGGTGATGGAGATATACTTCATGGTGTTGGCGAATGTCTTGCGGCCGTCGTCGACGCCGCGCACGAGCACACCCAGATCCTGCTTGAGAAGGATAATGTCGGCGGCCTCGCGCGCGACATCGACAGCGGTGTCGACCGAGATGCCAATATCTGCCTCATGGAGAGCCGGCGCATCATTGATGCCATCACCGAGATAACCAACCACATGCCCCCTGCTCCGCAAGGCCTGAACGATGCGCTCCTTCTGGTTGGGATCGATTTCAACGAAGAGGTCAGTGTGCTGAACGCCTGCAAAGAGCGCGCTCTTGGTCAATTTCGAAAGCGCCTCGCCGGTCATGATCCTGTCGGCGCGTAGGCCGACCGCCTGGGCAAGGTGCGCGGCAACGTAGCGATTGTCGCCCGAAATGACCTTTACCGCGATGCCGCGGTGGGCGAGATCGGCAAGCGTCTCCTTGACGCCTTTCTTGGGCGGGTCGAGGAAAAGCAGGAAGCCCGCGAAGGCGAGATCGATTTCATCAGTCCTGCTAAACGTTTTCCGGCTCTCAAATCGACGGATCGCCACGCCCAGCACGCGGTAGCCGTCCGCGCTCCAGCGCCGGAATTTGTCGTCGATCGCCGCACGGTGCGTTGCATCGAGGGGTTCCAACCCCTTGGCTGTGT
Organism: Mesorhizobium sp. M7A.F.Ca.US.002.01.1.1; assembly: GCF_004022955.1. NCBI lineage: Bacteria > Pseudomonadati > Pseudomonadota > Alphaproteobacteria > Hyphomicrobiales > Phyllobacteriaceae > Mesorhizobium > Mesorhizobium sp. M7A.F.Ca.US.002.01.1.1. The sequence goes on from NZ_RZQE01000207.1 coordinate 8,844, forward strand.
GGACGAAGGAGCAGATTTCGAGGACATTTTGTACCGCGCCTTTGGTAATCAGAAGGTCTTCGGTGCTCCGCACAATTACGGATAGACGCTTGCGGATGAAATCATAGGGGATTTCGTCGACCTTGGTGAAGGCGGCCAATGATGCACCCTCGCCCGTCGCACCGGCGATCGCTTCGTCCAGCGGGTTCTTCAATCCGGTCTGCAGGGTCGCGTTGAGACGGGCCCAAAGCAGTATGTCGGCCGACGCATTGCCATCGACATCGAGCCAACCGTCGAGGTGGATCACGCCGTCCGTCAGCGTGCCGGTCTTGTCGGTGCACAGCAGGTCCATGCTGCCCAGGTTTTCGATGGCATCGAGACGGCGCACGATCACGCCGTTGGCCGCCATGGCGCGAGCCCCTCGCGCCAGCGTCACACTGATGATCGCCGGAAGCAGTTCCGGCGTGAGGCCAACCGCCAGTGCCAACGAAAACAGCAGCGATTCAATCAGCGGTCGGTGCAGCATCAAATTGGCAAAGAATACCAGGATGACAATCGCCAGCATGATCTCGGTCATCAGGTAGCCGAACTGTCTTATCCCCCGGGCAAAGCCCGTTTCCGGAATTTTCCGCTCGAGGGCTGCGGCGATCGATGCGAATTCGGTGCGGGCGCCTGTCGCCGCGGCAAGCACGGTTGCAGTACCGCTACGAACCGAAGTGCCCGTGAAGACCGCATTGGTGCGCTGCGCAAGCGAAGCCTCTGGCGTCGACCGCCCCGGTGCCTTCACGACGGGAAAGGTTTCACCGGTCAGCACAGCCTCACTGACATTGAAATCGCGCGCGTCCAGAATGATGCCGTCCGCAGGAATGAGGTTTCCTGCCGAAAGCCGGATCAAGTCGCCCGGCACGATATCTTCGGCAGCAATCGAGCACTCTACGCCATCGCGCAACACTATCGCCTTGCGCGAAATACGCTGTTTCAGTGCTTCGGTCGCCCGTGAAGCACCGTACTCCTGGGTGAAGCTCAGGACGCAGCTTGCCAGAACGATCGCGCCGATGATTACAGCCTCCTGGCCCTCTCTGACGAAAGCCGACACGCTGGCTG
>NZ_RZQE01000208.1:0-9893 GCF_004022955.1 Mesorhizobium sp. M7A.F.Ca.US.002.01.1.1
GTGCTGATCCTATCGGTGTCGGCAGCGGTCGTTTCCGCTTGTGCATCGAAGAAGGTGCCGCCGCCTGAGATTTCCTATGACGCTGCCGACTTCAAACCGGCCGCGATCGAAAAGGCGCCGGAGAGGCCGATTAGAATTGTCGAGGTGCCAAAACCACTGCCGCTGCCTGGCCAAATGCAGCCCGAGCCCGGCAAGGCCGAGGACAAGCGCCCCCCTGAAGAACGCGTCGCTGATGCCAACAAAGCCGCGACCCAGCAACCCACCAAGTACGGGTATGTTAATGCCGTGCAAGTCTACCCCTTCACCGATGGCGCGCTTTATCAACTCTATGCCGCGCCGGAGCGCGTGACCGACATCGCTCTGCAGCCGGGCGAGAAACTAACCGCCGTGTCGGCTGGCGACACCGTGCGCTGGGTCATTGGCGATACCGCAAGCGGCACCGGTGACAATCAGCGCACCCATGTTCTGGTAAAACCCTTCGCGCCGGGTCTTGCCACCAATGTCGTCATTACGACGGACCGGCGGACCTATCATTTGCAGCTTCAAAGCACCGAGAAGACCGCAATGGCGGCAATCTCCTGGACCTACAGCCAAGACCAGATCATCGCGCTTCGCCAGCGCAATGCTCAAGCCGAGGCAGTTACACCGGTCGCGTCGAATATCGCGCTCGAAAACCTTCGCTTTCGCTACTCAATCAGTGGCGACACACCGCCCTGGAGACCGACGCGAGCCTTCGACGACGGCAGCAAGGTCTATATTGAGTTCCCTCGTCGCATAGATCAGGGCGAGGCGCCACCACTCTTCATCGTCGGCGCAGATGGGAGCAGCGAGCTCGTCAACTATCGCGTGCGCGGCAACTATTACATCGTCGATCGGCTCTTCGCCGCGGCCGAACTTCGCCTCGGCACCAAGCGGCAGCAGGTGATCCGCATCAGCAGGATTGACGGCAGGCAACCGCAACGGCGGATCTCGCTCTTTCGCGGCAGCCGGCGAGGTGAGGACTCATGATCGAAAATTCCCGCTCTGGCATCCCGCCGAAACTGGATCCCGAGGAACTGCAGCTTCGGGCCTCTCCCCGCCGCGTGGTGCGGTTCAGGCGCGGTGTGATCATCGCGATCGCAGCGCTCGGATCCGGCGCTGTCTTCGGCGTTACCATGATCGCCCTCCAGGGGCCGGCCCTTCGCATCAGGGATCAGGCGGAAGATCTCTACAACACTGAGCGCAAACCAACCGCCGAGGGGCTCGATACGCTTCCCCATGACTATTCCGGCATGAAGCCGAAGCCTCCCGTCCTTGGGCTACCTTTGCCGGGCGACCTCGGCCGCCCCATCCTCGAGCGGCAGCGCCAGCTCGGCATCGTGCCGGGCCAAGACATCTCGGCCGAGGAGCAGCGTCTAGCGCAGCAGGCGATCGAAGCGCGTGAATCGCGGGTGCTTTTCCGCGTCGAAAATCGAGCTCAAAAGACAGATGTCGGAGAGAGCGTGCAAACTGCTCAGCATCCATTTGAGGCGCTTCCCCAATCCGAAGCAGGACGCGCGTCAGCCTCGGTGGCGGCGGCGGAAGGCGACCAGAACAATCAGCAGCGAAAGCTTGATTTTCTCAGCCAGCGGAGCACTGGCGGGATCTACAATCCGCATGCGCTGCAGACGCCGATCTCGCCATATCAACTGACGGCTGGCAGCGTGATTGCCGCCAGCCTGATCACCGGCATCAATTCCGATTTGCCGGGCCTTGTCGTCGCGCAAGTCACCGAAAATGTGCACGACACGGTCACGGGCAACATATTGCTGATTCCGCAGGGCTCACGTCTTATCGGCGTCTACGACAGCGTCGTCGCGTTCGGGCAAAAGCGAGCGCTGCTGGTCTGGCAGCGCATTCTGCTGCCCGACGGCTCGTCGGCCGAAATCGACAATCTGCCCGCGAGCGACACCGCCGGCTACGCAGGGCTGGAAGACGAAGTCGATTTCCACACTTGGCAGATGATCAAGGGAGTGGCGCTTGCCACATTGCTCGGTGTCGGCACAGAATTCAGCCTCGGCGAAAACGAGAGCGATCTGGTCAAGGCGATCCGGGAATCAGCCCAGCAGAACGCCAGTCGAGCCGGCCAGCGCATCACCGAAAAAAACCTCAATATCCAGCCCACCATCGTCGTCCGCCCAGGTTGGCCACTGCGCGTCATCGTGCACAAGGACATCGTGCTGCGGCCATACGCCAGTTGAGCAGGAGTTATCATGGCTGACCTGAAACTTGGAAAACTTCCGGACCGAACAGCTTCGAAGATCACCATTACCGTCAGCGCGGAGCTGAGCCAAACACTCAAGGAGTATGCTGCACTTTACCGTCAGACCTATGGTCAGTCTGAAACCGTGGCAGAACTCATCCCTTTCATGCTGGCGGCGTTTCTGGAAGGCGACCGAGCCTTTGCCAAGGCCAGAAAGGAACGTCTGCCGACGGAGCTTGCCGGAAAATCGTGACTCCTCCGCTAGGGCAGCTGGAACATTGCCTAGCTGTCGCGACCTACCTGCTCCTCGCGAAGCATAGGATCAAACACCTTGGAATGCAGGTATGCGCAAGAGATGATGTGGAAGGAGATACCGCGCAACAGCCTAAGTTTGCATTTTCGATTTGGTCGGCCGTGAACTATCCGCAAGCCATTGATCTGGCCTGTTGATTGAGGCGGATAGCGGCTTTGGAATTGCAGGATTAGCGGTATTTGGACGCTGTTTTCCTGCAATTCGGTTTTGCGATTCCCTTGTGGCGCGGAGCGTGATTCACTCGGTTCGGCGGCGGCGAATCGAGGGGACAGCGAATGTCCAGGCCACGCGAGAAGCGCGAGACGGGAGAGCAGGACCTGTTCCGCTCCCGGCTCGACCAAATCATCAACATGAAGCACGAGCTGGTGCGGCTGGCGCAGGCGATCGACTGGCCGGTGCTGGAGGAGCGTTTCGGCGCCGTCTATTCGGACGGCCCCGGCATGCCGCCGCTGCCGACCCGGCTGATGGCGGGGCTGGCGATCCTCAAGCACACCTTCAACCTGTCGGATGAGGTGCTGTGCGAGCGCTGGGTGGAGAACCCTTATTTCCAGTATCTCACCGGCGAGACGTTCTTTTGCCATACGCTGCCGTTCGACCGCTCCTCGATGACGCGTTGGCGCAGCCGTATGGGCGAGGAGCGGATTATGGTGCTGTTGCAGGAGAGCCTCAGCCTCGCGGTCAAGACCGGGGCGATGAAACCGGCCGACACGCGCCAGGTGATCGTCGACACCACCGTGCAGCCGAAGAACGTCATGTTCCCGACCGACGCCAAGCTCATCCATCGGGCACGCGAACGGCTGGTGCGGCTGGCCAAGAGGACGGGTCTCCATTTGCGCCAGAGTTATGTGCGGGTCGGCAAGCTGGCGCTGATCAGCCACCAGCGCTATGCCCACGCCAAGCAGTTCAAGCGGGCCAACAAGGCGCTACGCAAGCTCAAGACCTATCTCGGCCGGACCATTCGCGACATTGGTCGCCAGATCGCCGGCGATCAGGGGCTGGACGCTGTTCAAATGGCCGCTCTACCAGGCCGCCACCGTTCTCGAGCAACGCCAGCGCCAGCGCGGCCGCAAGATCTACAGCCTGCACGCACACGAGGTGGAATGCATCGGCAAGGGCAAGGCGCATGCGCCCTACGAGTTCGGGGTGAAGGTGTCGGTGGCCACCACGCTGAAGCGCTCCAGGGGCGGCCAGTTCGCCCTGCATGCAAAAGCACTGCCCGGCAATCCCTATGACGGCCACACGCTGGCAAGCGTCATCCCCGACATGGAAAAGACCATCGGCAACGAGATCGGCCGCATCCTCGCCGACGCCGGCTATCGCGGCCACAACGCACCGCAGAGCCACAAGCTCAGGGTCTTCACCGCGGGCCAGAAACGCCGCGTCACCCCAGCCATCAAGCGCCAGATGCGACGGCGGTCGGCGGTCGAGCCCGTCATCGGCCACATCAAGAGCGAACACAGAATGGGCCGCAACTACCTCGCCGGCCAGCAGGGCGACACCCTCAACGCCATCCTGGCCGCCGCCGGCTACAACTTCTCCCTCCTGCTCAGGTGGCTGAAGGGGTTTTTGTCGCTCTTGATTGCCCTGCTTCAAATCCGGCCGAAGCCGGTCGCCGCTTAGGGCTCGGATTGTTCACGGTCGACTAGTGAGCACTCTCCAATATGTTAGGCTCTGTCGCAGTAGCGCAACAAGCTCAGTCTTTGGATGGGTGGTATGAGGATGAGACGACTGAATGTGTACAGGCTCAGTCTTTTTATCGAGGCTCTCGTTTTTGTCGTAAGCGCGTTCGGTGCGACGTGGCTTACCAGCTTTGTGAACGCGCCATGGTGGACATATGTGATTATAGCGGCCATCGCTATGGGCATGTTCGTCGCCGTGCGTGGGGTCCTTTCTGAGCCGCAACGTATGGGACTCTTGGCACACAACTCGGCAGCGACCTCTGCGTGAACCCAGACGCCTTGAAAATGTGCCCGATGCGTCCGGATTTTTGGCGGTGATCTTCATCAAATGCGATGAGCTGCAATTTCTGGCGACGGCCACGCTAAGGGCGGGCCTCCAGCACCATGTTGAACGGTGTCTCCGCGGCGCGACGCAATCGCTTGAAGCCGCCGCCGGTCACAACCTTGCGCAGCCTCGCCTCACCGGCCTGGGCTCCAAGCGCGAGCCCGACTTCCTGCGACACGGATGCGGGCGTGCACACGAAAGTGGAAGCGGCATAGTAAACGCGGCCGACGGGATTGAGGTTCGCCGCCAGATGATCATGCGCGAACGGCTCGACGATCATCCACGTGCCGTCCGGCTTGAGCGATCCGTGGACATGGGTGGCGGCGCCCGTCGGGTCGCCCATGTCGTGAAGGCAATCGAAGAATGTGACGAGGTCATAGGTTCCGGGATAGCTCTTGGCGGCCGCCACGTCGAACCGCGTGTTAACGCCGACGCCGGCTACCTCGGCCGCCTTGCGGGCGCGCTCAATCGAAGGGGCATGATAGTCGAAGCCGACGAAGCGCGAATTGGGGAAGGCCTGTGCCATGAGCACGGTCGATGCACCATGACCGCATCCAACATCCGCGACGTCCACGCCGCGTTCGAGCTTCTCGACGACGCCCTCCAAGGCCGGCAGCCAGGAGTCGATCAGATTGGCATTGTAGCCTGGACGGAAGAACCGTTCCGTACCGCGAAACAGACACGCGCTATGATCGTGCCACCCGACGCCCTTGCCGGACTGGAATGCCTGCCTCACCTTTTCTTCATCGAGCCACAGCGCGGACAGGAACTCGAATGCGCCTGCCATGAAGGCCGGGCTGTCTTCATCAGCGAACACCAGCTCTTGCTCGGCGTTGAGATAGAATTTGTCGCTCGCTTCATCGTAGTCGACGTAACCCGCCGCCGCCTGCCCGGAAAGCCATTCCCTTACGAGGCGTTCCTGGGTGCCGGTGCGTGTCGAAAGTTCGGCGGCCGTCATCTTGCCGCCTTCGCGCAATGCCTTGAACAGGCCGAGTCTGTCCCCCAGCAGGACTCCCGCGCCCGTTGCGATCGCACCGAGATCGCCGACCATTTTCCCCAAGAATGCGTCCAACTTTTCCTGATTCGCTTCAGACATCTGAATCTCCCTTTGGGTTCAATCTCTCCAGGCGACGGAGCCGTGCTCGTCATGAGGCGCCTTGAGCATCAGATGCTCGAAGACATGCAGATATCCCCGGCGGCTCATTCCGCGCTGCCGATCCTGCACCAGACCATATGGGTGACGACCGGCGCGGTGGTCGGGAATGACAGCCACCTCCATGCCGTTGAAAAGCAGGAAATCCGTCACTTTGCCCTCGTCGGTAACCGGCGGAGCCGGAGTGGTCGTCACCAGGGCAAGCCCTGTTGCAGCAGGTATCCTTGGGCAGCCTGTCAGAACATCGATGACTCCGGTTGTGGTGCCGGGGTGGGCGATCAGGGGCCAAGTGATTGTTCCGCGGCGGCTGTATGTTGTGGTAAGGTGATCATGCGAACTCTTGTTGGTCGGTCACGTGTTTTGCGGATGACCCGCATGTACTGTGCCAAATGAGAAAACCATTCAAACGCAATCCAGTAGATCTGACTGTATCCGACATTGTCGGAATTTGGACATCGCCGAACGCGAAGCGCTCGGGGCTTGTGACGATACTTGAGCGTGCTGCTTCGGAGGAGGGATGAGCCTCGAACCGGCCGCGAGGCCTTTTTCTGGCAACGGATATTCCGGCCGGGTTAGGCCGCGAGGAAAGCGACGGTGAATAAGAGGTAGAGGACCAACCGTTTTGAGCGGGTAGTTGCCGTGTTGCGCCCCCAGGCAAAGGCCAGCACCACGGAGCAGTATTTCTGGTGGCGATACTACAACGCCTTTTAGTGCCGGTTACCCGTTTTTACCCAGTTGGCCTGGTGCATTCAGAGCGAGCTCGTTGGAAACCGCTTATTGTGGCTATGAGCGAACTCGGGATGGAGGAGTGGACCCAAAAATTGGCAAAATGCCCCAGGGAGGATTACATGGGTCGCTCATTCCCCGTACTCGTTACAGGTGCGCGTCGCTTCGCAAACAGCTTGCTTTTGACTTGGCGTTTTTTGCCGTCTCGGCATCGCTCACTAATTCGGCCGCTGCCGACACCGTGAACTGGCGTCAATTCGAAGGGACCAGCATAACTTGGGCCTACGACATCCACCCCTATGCGGATGCTCTCGCTGCGCAATTTCCGGAGTTCGAGAAGCTGACCCGGCATCAAGGTCACGCCGGAACTCTACCCAGACGATTCTTACTGGAACAAGATGACGATCCAACTGACGACGAAGTCGCCAGCATGGGATGTGTTCGGCACTGGCATTCAGCCCGCGTAGGACCTCGCTCCGAGTGGCGCCCTGGAGCCGCTGGACAAATACCTGAGCGATTGGAAGCTTACCGATGCTGGATACGACTACATTACGTGGACATGATCAAGAAGTGCGCGGCTCCTTCCTTCGCGTCCGGCCGCAGCGCGATGACGATCGACTCAAATATGTTCGGCTTCTGGAACGATGTTGCGGGGAAGCCGGCATCCGGCAAGATCGCCTTCGCTCCGCCGCTGCACGCACCGAGCGCCACGAGCTTGGAGTCTGACATCTGGATCTGGGCTCTCGCCATGAACGCGGCTTCCGAAAAGAAGGGCACGGCCTGGCTGTTCATCCCGTGGGCCACCTCCAAGCAGGTGGCGCTCAAGGGTGCCCTTGCTGGCCAGCTCGTCAATCCGCCGCGCACGTCGACCTGGCAGACGACACCTGGACTAAGTACGCTTCGCAGCCCGAGTTCAACAACTTCGTTGACAGCTTCAAAAAGATACAGGACCAAGCCGCGCTGGCTTTCACACCGCGTGTCGGCTTCGGCGAAGCCATGAACGCATGGGCCGTGGCGATGCAGAAGATGGTAAACGGCGATGACGTCGAGACGACGTTGAGGGCGCTTGCCGAAGAAATCCGCACTGGCCTCTGATCAAAAGGAACAGGGCAGTACTATTGCACTGCCCTGTTCCCGCCAACGGCGGAGATCACGCCGTGTCACCCCAAGCACTTAAACCCAGCGTGCCGATGGCAGCCGAAGGACCTGGCGCGCGCGCCTCGTCCGGTTCGGCTTCGCTGGAGGGGCGTTCCATCGACTGTTTCAGCCTTGCAATCATCCAGGCGCTGGCCAAAAGCCAGATGGAGCGCCGGCTCAGGAACCGGCGCAAAAACTCGAGCCTGCCGGCGCTGATCGAGCTGGTGCTGGCGCGGCCGCTGGTGTCGGCAGGTCTGGTCGCGGCCGAGCTGAAAATTAGCCAGCGCGCTGCGCTCGGGCTGGTGCCGAACTCGGCATCCGTGAGGTGACCGGCAGGGGGCGCTACCGGGCGTGGGACCCCGTTTAGCTGCGGCGGGCTTTGGCGAAAGCGACAGCACTGATGATTTTTGCTGTACGCTCATTCTCCCTCATCTGCGCGTTGACAGAAAACCAGCAGGCGAGGGTCACAGCACGCTGTGCTCCCCGCGATTTCCGGAAAACCAATGAAAAACGACTTTGATCGATCGCGCGGGACGTATCATTCAACCATGTCGAGAACGGGCGTGACGGCACGTACACTATGGACCGAGAGAACTTTGTCTGGCGACTTTGCGCACGCTTGCAAAACTCTTCGGAAAACTTCCTTCTGTTGATCCAATGATCGTAATGAGCTGGAGTGGCATCGCCGCTCTCCTCGGTTCTTGCTCTCTCAGTTGAACTTGATGCTAGCCTGCACGAAAACGCCGTAGCGCTTTGCCTTCCAATCGTCGGCCTGCGGGGAACCACGACCGCCCATTGCCTCTTCGAAATGAGCGGTGCCGTTATTCGCCACGGCCGCAACACCGCCTCGAGCTGGACGCCATGCCCATCGCCGTCTTCGGGAATTAGCTTGATCTTGGGCGCATGTGGTGCTGCTCTTTGCCGTCGAGCCGCGTGAAGAGGAACGCCACGTCACCAGAAAGGCTGAGTCGCTCGGTGAGTTGCGTCTGCCCGGCCAAGCCGAGTCGCAGCGAATGCCAATCGTTGTCCTGGCTGAGAGGTTGACGTAGGTGGGACGGTTGGCACACAGGTTCCCCAGTTGGTCGCCTGCTGCGTGCAACCGAAAGCATCGTAGCTCTCGTGCCAGAAATTGTTGCCAACAAAAGCACCGATGCGGTAGCGCGGTGAGTTCAAGAAATTATATCCAAGATCGGCGGTGAAATAGCTGACGCCGCCCCCGCGCTGATCACTGAATGTGTTTGAGTAGCCCCCCATTTCCGTAAGAAGTCCTCGTCATGAGAAAATCCTCCCTGATGCCGCCCGCACCGAGGAGGCCTTTACGAAAATGCCAGTCGGATTGTGGACTCGAATGCGCGTCTAGATCGTCATAGGTGAGCCGCGAGACCAGTGACGTACCTTTATGATTGTAAAGTTCCTTCGATGCGTTGCCGGTACTGGCCAGTAACGTAGTCCACCCTCGAAGGAAAAGACTGAGGCCGCCGACCCGGCTACCGACGCCGACTCGCAATCACCGGCACTCGACGGCGGTTCGGAACTTCTCGGTGCCGCAGCGCCGGCCAAGCCGGACGGGCCCGGTGAAAAATTCGTCGTCGAGGGCAAGGCGCCCGCTGCTGCGCCCGGCCGCGCCGACGATTTTTCTTGGCCGCCAAGGCGGCAGCCTGCGGCCGGGGCCACAACCGAAACGACCACGGCGATCAGTCCGTAAGCTGCCCGGGGCAGCGGAAGGGCGGAAAGCGCCTTCAGGTGGCCGCACAAGTAGGGTCTCGAGACGGACTCAGCGCGGCAGCACGCTCGATCCCATCAGCGCCTCATCGATGGCGCGCGCCGCCTGGCGGCCCTCGCGGATCGCCCAGACGACCAGCGACTGGCCGCGCCGCACGTCGCCCGCCGCATAGAGCTTTTCGACGCTGGTCCTGTAGTCCCGGTCATTGGCCTCGACATTCTTCGAGCGGCGGCTGTCAATGGCGATCTTCATCTGGCCGGCCAGTTCCGACACCGGCCCGCGAGCGGCTGGCCCGGCAAAGCCGATGGCGATGAACGCGAGATCGGCGCGGATGACGAATTCGGTGCCGGCGATCGGCTTGCGCTTTTCGTCGACTTCGCAGCATTTGACCCCGGTCAGCTGGCCGTTTTCGCCGATGAATTCAAGCGTCGCCACCTGGAATTCGCGCTCGGCGCCTTCGGCCTGCGAGGATGACGTGCGCATCTTGGTCGCCCAGTATGGCCAGACCGACAGCTTGTCTTCCTTTTCCGGCGGCTGCGGCCGGATGTCGAGCTGGGTGACGCACACCGCGCCCTGGCGGAAGGCGGTGCCGACGCAGTCGGAGGCAGTGTCGCCG
>NZ_RZQE01000209.1:0-9841 GCF_004022955.1 Mesorhizobium sp. M7A.F.Ca.US.002.01.1.1
GGCCGCCGGCAGCGAACTCCCAGGCGCGCAGCGGCGAGAAATAGAAGGCCCAGGCCGGCGCCGCGCTGGTCAGCCACAGGCAGGCGGCGAAGGAGGCGAGGCCGACCACGCCGATCATGGCTGCGGCCGTTCGCCGGCCCGGCCGCAGCCAGGCGGCCAGCAGAAGCAGCGCCGGCCAGGCGAGATAGAACTGCTCCTCCACCGACAGCGACCAGAAGTGGATGAAGGGATTGCTGGTGGCGTCGGCGGCGAAATAGTCGAACGACCAGCGCAGCAGCCACAGATTGATGGCATAGGCGGAGGCAAACATGGCGCCGCGCGAATAGAGCGCCTGCTCCTGTGGCGCCAGGATGAAGTAGCCGGCGGCCAGCGTGACCAGGATGACGAACAAAGCTGCCGGCAGGAGCCGCCGCGCGCGCCTGGCATAGAAGCGCCAGAGGTCGAGCCGGCCGGTCTCGCCGATCTCCTGCATGAGGTGGGTCGATATCAGCCAGCCCGAGATGACGAAGAAGATGTCGACGCCGGCAAAGCCGCCGGGGAGCGCGGTGAGGCCGAAATGGTAGGCGACGACGCCGCCGACGGCGAGCGCGCGCAATCCTTGTATGTCCGGCCGGAACGATGCTGCCACGACGGCTCCCTCGTGCAAGCCCAGCCCCTGTGCAATGTCGGCGGTGCAGGCCGATATCGCAATGCAACAAATTTATCGCAGTGCAACATGGCAGAAATGGGGAGATGGGCCGGGTGCCGGCCGGGCCCGATCCTTGCGTGGCTGGCTTGTCTGCACACCTGCGGCAGACGCAAAACAGCCCCGCGCGGGGCTGTTTCTCATTCGGGTTGCTGGACTGCTACTTGCTGCCGCCGTTCGCTTTCACGCTGCTGCAGAATTCGGGATGGCTGTTGGCCGCAGTGGCGTCCTTCGCCTCGTCCTCGCAGGCCTTCATCATCGCGGTCTGGTCGTCCGGCGTAAGGGCCTTCCAGGCTTTCACGAAGTCGTCGTTGCTGACCATCGTCTTCATGCTGCTATCGGTGTAGAAGGGCTGCATCTTGGCTGGATCGTCGAGAGCCGACGTTTTGGCAAACGCCGCGCCGCCGACCATCGAAAGTGCCATGGCGCCCAAGCAGATCATCTTGATGTTCATGGGTACTCTCCTGTTGCTTTGGGATCGTCGAAGCAACGATCCATTGGAAAACGACAGGTTTGGGTGAAAGTTCCGGCATTTTTTGCGCAGAAAAGCCGAAACGAGGAAAAATATAGCCGAAAAACTTGAAACTTTCCCCGATTTTTCCCGTAGGAGGCGAGTTTATCGGGTCTCTCGTGCGAGACTGACCACCAGTCGATCGACGCTGGGGTCGTCGAGGCTGACGATATGGGCCATCTGCAGCGCCCGCTTCATGCTGACCCTGGTGACGTCCTGCCGCATGATGACCGGCACAAAGGCCGGCCCCGATCCTGTGAGGACGATCGCCCTGCCGACCAGAACCGGTTCGGAGATGGGAGCCCACTGTACGGTCATGATCGAGGGCTCGCTTGTCTGGCGGCGGTTGATGCCTGTGAAATAGATCCAGTTCAGGCGCGAGATCGCTACGCCGTAGTGGTTGCCGGGCATTCTGGCGCCACCCTGGCCATCGCCCGGGGCCCACCGCGTCACCCGCCTGAAGGTGACCAGCTCGGCCTCACGTCGCAGGAAGGTGACCGAGCGCATCAGAAGGTCGGGGCGGCCGGGAACCGAAAAATAGGTGAAATAAGTGCCGCCGGCGATGGCGGGCGACGGCGGCCGCACCATGTTTTCGTACAGTGCCTCGCGCAGCGATGCGTTGCCGTCGCCGTTGGCTGCGGGAACAGCCGGCTCGCGATACAGCTCGTTTTCGTCGATCTTGAAATAATCGCAGATCAGCCTGGCGGTGGTTTTGTTGGGCACCGCCTTGCCTTGCAGATAGCGCTCGAACTGGGTGCGATTGATGCCAAGCTCACGGCACACCGCGCTGACGGAAGCGTGGCGCTGGACCAGCCGCCTGAGATTGGCGGCGAGATTCTCGCGAATTGGCACGACATCTCCCCGACAGACGTACGGACCAGCATTCAAGCGATAGCTTATATACACTTGCATGCCGTGGCGCTGGCGCGAAGATGGACCTTTGGCCAATAGGCAACGATCCCGTAGAGCGTAGGCTGTACGATTCTGACAGTCCGGCTATGCAAGCCGCGTAAATGGGCGTATTTCGGTGGCAAGAGCGACCTCGGATCGGCCTCTCGACATCCTGTAATGGAGGGCGGTTTGGATCATACCGGCCTGGTCGAGCTTCTGGACTACACGCAGGCGCAATTGACGAAGATCCGCCAGGCGGTCGCGTCAAGCGATCACGCCGGTGCCATGTTCACCATTGATTGCCTTGTCGGAGCGGCGGCCGAGCAGACGAAGTGCAAGCTTGCAAGCCTGGAGCATGCCGGCTTGCCGATCAGCAAGGATGGGCCGATCGGCAGGGATGGGCCGATCGGCAGGGATGGGCCCATAGAAGGCGGTGCGGCACCGCCCGGCAAAGCGACATCGGGCAAGCCGGATGCCGGCAGCAGCCGCTCCTGATCAGGCCGCGCCGATCTCGCCGATCAGCCTTGCATATTCGGCCTCGGCTTCGCCGTAACTGCCATTGGCGAGTTCCAGCAGCCCGGCGCGGTCGCGAATGACGATCTCGCCCCGTCTCGAGCGAATCAACGTGCGGCCTTCGAGCAATTGAAGCGCGACGGTGACGCCTGGCCGCCTGACACCAAGCATGATGGCCAGGAATTCGTGGGTGATGGCGAGATGTTCGCCGGGCACCCGGTCGTCGCACATGAGCAGCCATCGCGCCAGCCGCTCCTCGAGCTTCAGCCGCGCGTTGACGAGCGCGGTGCAGCCGGCCTGGGTTTGTAGTGCGTTGACGAAGCGCAGCAGGAACATGCGCAAGGTCGTACTTGCCTCCAAAGCTGCCTTGAAAGCGCCGGCTTCGATGCGGATCGCTTCGCCTTCGAGTTGGACAAAACAGGCATGCGGCGCACGGTCGTCGCCCATCACCAGGGAGTATCCCGTCATGCCTTCGAAGCCGATGAAGCCCACTTCGGCCTCTTGGCCGCTTGCCGTGCTGGCGACCACCGAACCAATGCCCTGTTCGATGAAGTAGACGGCCTCGATCGGAACATTCGGGGTCACCAGCATCATGCGCAATGGCAAATCGCAGCGCTGCATGTGCGGCTCGAGCAACGCCAGATCATCCGCAGGCATGCGCCGCAGCAGTTGGTTTCGGTACGGATGGTTCCCGTCGGGATAGGGTTTTTTGTCGGGATCAGAGTTTTTGTTGGGATCAGACATGGCGTGGCCCAATGCAGGGCAAGAGCCATCCAATCTCCCAGCCGTCCGTGCCCGTAAAAACGTGAGGACGATGGCCTATGTATAGGGGCTCTGAACGCAGAAAGATATTAATGCGATATGAAATTCGAAGCACGGCGCCCCCCAACGCCTGTTCGCATATGAAAAGATCGGCCTGAATGTTAGTGTCGGAAACGTACCAAACGCCATTTGGTACAAAACCGACATATTTCATGAGAGCGCCGGATCACGCCGATAAAATCCGCTGGCCAATGAAAAGCGCCATGTCGCGCTGGGCCTGGGGACCATTCGAAGAAGGGGGAGGACCGGGGGGAGAATTGTACGATACTTACTGTGATGAGGCCGATGTTGACTCTTGCTCAGCCCGATTTCATTTTTTGACCCACAGCGTCTAAAGCGCATCGCGTTTGATCGGATTTATGCGATGCGCTTTAGGGTCTTTGTTTATGCATGTCGTTCTCCCAAAGCCGAGGTCACTTTTGGACGACATGCATCAAAAGTGGCCGCTGCTCCGAAAGGGGCTTCTTATGTCGAGCCTTCGTAAGCGCAATCCCGGTCTCCATCCTTCCGATCTGCAACTGTGCCAGCGCGTCTTCGATCGGGTCTGCCTGGAGCGCAAATTTGATCGCATGTCGGGGGAGTCGGACGTGCAGCTTCTGGCAGCCACGGTGTTTTCGCTGTTCCAGAATGGCTGCCGCAATGAAGGCGAGTTGCTTGAGAGTTTCAGGCGGACCCGCCAATGACCAAGGCCAGGATCACGTCCGCGGCACCGGCCGAAAACGAACCTTACGACGCTGCGGTCTTCGCCCGGAAATACGGCATGTCGCGGAAGGCCGCGGAGGTCGTGCTGTCCGCGAATGGACCGTCCAGAACAGCCTGTGACGCTGCCGCCCGCTCTTTTATGGAAGCGGTTGCCCGCAGAGCGAAGAGCAGCCATAAACACTGATGCTGCGCCTTGAGCGACTGCCGTCTCGCCGCCGACCCGCGGGCGCGTCCAATGCTACCTTCATCGAACACCGCGAGGCGTCAGCCTGCCGGGCCTGTCGGGCCGATCGGACCGGTCACTCCTGAAGTGGCTTGCTGCGCCGTCACGGCGGAGAGTTTCTGCCGTTTGAGCAGCATCGGCTTTTCATAGATCTTCTTCATGGTCACGGCCTCCCTCCGCAAAGTTCGATTGCGGCAGCGTCATCGCCGGCCGCGCTCCTGTCAAGCGGACCTGGTCGAGGGCCGGCCAACCCGAACGAAAATCCACGCCTCAATTCCTGTCGGCCGGCTTGGAACGCATGCGCGAAACCGTCTCGCGCTCGGCGCGTTTGGAGCGCAGCGGCGGCAGGTCGCGGTCGATCAGGTCCATGTCCTCCAGCACCATATCGCCCATGCGCTTGAAGGCGATGTCGAGCGCGCCGGCGCGGTGAGCCGAGCGCAGGAAGCCGGGCAGGGCGCGCACCGGATGGTCCCGCGCCAGCGGTTCTTCGGGAAAAACGTCGCTGGCGGCGACGATGTGGCCGCTCTTAACCGCCGCCATCAGCGCCGGGAAGTCCACCACGCCGGCGCGGCTGAGCAGGATGAAGGCAGCGCCCTTGCGCATGCCGGCAAAGGCGTCGGCACCGAGAAAACCCTGGTTCTCGCTGGTCACAGAGGCAACGACGAAGATGAAGTCGCTGGTCGACAGCACCTCGTCGAGGGAGGCCGGCTCGACGCCATTGTCGATGAGGATCGATGGCGGCAGCCACGGATCGAAGACTTTGGTGCGGGTGCGGAAACCCGACAGCAGCCGGTTGAGCGCCCGGCCGAGATCGCCGAAACCGATGATGCCGACATCGGCGCCAGACAAGAGCCGCGCCGTCTGGTTGCCGCCGCCGCCCCACAGTTCCTGTCCCTGGCGGAAGGCGAGGTCGGCATCGACGATGCCGCGGGCGAGATTGAGTGCCATCGCAAGGCCAAGCTCCGCGACCGGCTCGGCGAACACCAGGCCGGTGGTGACGACATGGATGCCGCGCGCGAACAACGTCTCGTAGGGCATGTTGTTGATGAGGTTGGTCTCGACATTGAAGACGCAGCGCAGCGCCTTCATCCGGTCGAGCGTTTCGGGCGATATGGGCGGCTGGCCGATGATATAACGCACCTCGGCCAGCATGTCGGCCGGCAGTTTCGCGACGCCGTCAGCGGTCGTCTCGACGATGCGATAGTGCGCCTTGAGCCGCGCCAGCTGCCGGGCTGTGAAGATCAGGTCGAGCGTGCGTGGTTCAGGCGCACTGATGACCAGCGGCAAGGCGCTGTTGGACATGACTATTCCCTCTGTTCCCCAATGGCCAAAATACCTTGGATGAAACGATTTACAACATCGCGCGGCCGAGGAGCGCGCGATTGGCGCTGGGATGAGGTGACCTGTCGGAGCCGATATGTGCCGGCAATGCAACAGTGAAGAATCGTTTGACCGCGATGGCGTGGATACGACGTAAGAACCAGTAATGGCACAATTGACACGGGGCAGGGAATTGGTTCTGCTGGCGCCGTATCAATTTGGAGGGCACTTTACAGTGAAGAAATACGAGAAACCAACCTTGCAGAAGCGCGACAGGCTTTCGGGTGTCACGGCCCAGACTGCCCCATCGACACCTCCGCCGGCCGTCAGTGATTGATTGGCGTCTGACGCATTCGCCTGACAAGGGCAATCAATAGCGGCAATCGATAGGGCGCGACTGGTCGCGCCCTATCGCATATTGGCCACGGGTGCCCGCCGTTGTCCCAGATGCCGGACCTTACGGCCGATGATCATCAGCTGGCGCGCGGTGTTGTTGCGCAGGCGCCGCACGCGCCATTCCAGTCCGGTGTCGGCGGTAATCGACTTGGCATAGTAACTGACCCGCATGCCATCCTCATCGGCAGCCACCTTGACCGGGTCGTCATAGAAGGCGTTGATCTTGTCAGCCGCCATGCCTGGAGTTTCGAGCCAGCGTGGAATGTGAACCGAATGGAGCTGATCGACATCGGTCATCACGCGGCCGATGCCGACGCCCGGCGTCGGACACGTGGTACAGAAAGCATCGCCGATGAAGATGACCCCGTCGCGGCGATGGCCTTGCGTCGTGCTCAGACTGATCTGCCTGACCTCGACAGGACTCGCGACTTCGAAGTTGCCGCATCGCACGGCTATTTCGGGCATCAATTCGCAGAGCATCTTTTGCGGCTCCTGGCGGAACGCCCGCGTCCACGGCTCGGCCACATTGCGATAGAGGAACATGTTCGCCCGCATCTTGTCGCCGAGGGGAAAGATGCTGATGTAGGCGATACGGTCGGCGGCCCGCCTGCTGTAGCAGGTGACGGACTGATGACCGAAATCGCTGGGCGAGATGGCGAGGTCGAATCCCATCGACAGTGAATGCGCCTTCGATTGCTCGATACGCTCGACGCCGACGGCGCGCCGCACCGCCTCGCCGTGACCGGTTGCCACCACCAGCAGGCGGGCATCGATGACGGTGCCGTCGGCCAGCACAAGCCGCTGCCGGTCCGGTCCAGTCGAGACTTCGGTTACCTTGCCGACCGTCAGCGGCACTTGCGCAGGCAAGGCGTCGCGCAGGCCATTGATCAGCGCGCCATAGGAGAATGTGAATTCAGCCTTCTTCTCATGCGCGAAGAACTGGCCGAGGCGAAACACATGCGTGTCGGTCGTGGAGGTGACGAGACGCTTGAGTGTCGCATCGAGGCCGAGCTTTTCGAACAGCAGCATCTGGTCCATGCCGATCTTCTCGGCCCGGAATTCCTCGTGGTGGACGCGGTGCGGATCGATCAGCGCCACCTTGCGGCCGGCTCGTCCCAACAGAATTGCCAAGGTCGTGCCGGCCATTCCGGCACCGACGATCGCCACATCGACTTGGGCCGGGCCAGCCTCTGAGATACTCATTTTGCTGCTCTTTCTGATGGCAACGGCGCGTTTCACAATCTCCGGTAGAAAATATCTTCCGGACCTAAATCAACCGCAAGCAACCGGCGCGCGTGCTTGGTAGTAACCAATGTTTAGGTTAATCGCGGGCCCGCTGCTTCCAGCGCGGTGCGATCGCCGAGCCATCGATGAACTCAAAGCCGCCAGCCTCGTTGAGCGTGTGAAGTTTACGCCCACTCCATAGCGCACCTGGATTTAAGATGGTTTCAACGACCTGCTCCATGCCGATCAAATCAAGGTGAGAAATGCGTGCGATGCCAAGCGCCGCGCCATAGCTCCTGCGGCAGTCCTGGACCGGGCGCAGCAGGTCGTTGCCGCGCCTGACCATGCGGCCGGCCGGCCGCGCCGAGGCGATATCGATCAGCACGGGATTTTTGGGGTGCGGCGTCCAGGGGCCGCGAAAATCCGGCGCCGACCACAGATGCAGCGCGTCGGAGAAGGCGCCGCCGCCGTCGCGGACGGTGGCGAACAGCCACCAGGCGCCGCCATGCTCGACAAGCGTGGCGTCGCTGGCGACGACACCGGACAGAAGCGTCGCCTCCTTGACCCATCCGCCGGGAAAAGCTGTGGCCCGGTAGAGATCGACCGTGCCGTTGGCGCAGCTTTCCGGCACCATCCAGACCTCGCCGTCGCGCTCGAAGACGAAGGGGTAGGAGAGATGGTAGGGCAGCTCCAACACCGGTTCAGGCCTTCCGAGCGGGCCTGCCGGGCCGAAGGGAACGGCGGAGATGATGGCTTTGCCGAGCCGATGGATATAGTCCTCGACGAACAGGGTCAGCTGGCCCTGGTAGAGGATGGGGAACGGATCGGCGTAGAAGCGGCTGCCGTCGTCCGGCAACTCTTGCCAACCCGACGCCGGATGCGCGCGCAGCTCGAACAGATCGCGGCTCCCGGTTTGCCGCCAGCCGACCTTCCAGTGCGGCGCGTTGTAGCAAAGGTGATAGATCTTCTGGATGATCCGCCGCGCCAGCGCCTTGCCGGCCCTGACCCCAAGCTTGCCCGCCGAGGGCATTGGCGGCGGGCCACCCACCTGCGCCGGTTCGGGCAGATCAGGCACGGACTTTGCCGCGCCTGACATGGCAGCTATGATCAGGCTTGCTGTGCGCGCCAGCATATCCTGGAAGGACGCCAGCGCGATGCCGCCATATTCGGTGCCCAGACGCCCGGCGGCGATCGCAACGCCGTTCTCCTCGATGCGGGCAAGCGGCGTGCGACCTGCGAGGATCAGGGCCAGCAAGGCCGCTTCGCCGCTGGCGCCGTCATAGGTGACGCGCCAGATCCGTGTGCTTTCCAGCCTGACATCGCCGCAGAGGTCGATGACCAGGTCAGGCGAAGCGGGGGACTGCCGGTAGGGCGCGAGCGCCGAAAGCGGCACACGCTTGGCCAGTCCATCATGGGACAGTCCGTGGATCGCCGTTTCGAGTTGAAACAGGGCCGCGGCGCTGCGCGGAATGCCACCGCCCGCCGGCCTGACATCGACGGACAGTTCGACGTCTTCGAGCGCGGCAAGGCGCTCCAGCAGCGTGACGTGAAAGGCGCGGACGCAGTCGCCGTCCAGGCGGAGGCTTATCTGCATGTTGGAGGTCCGAAAAGGCGGTGCCCGGCCTTGCCGGCCAGGCCGGTCCGGTCAAATTGTAACCCCATCTGCATTCGTCTCCGCTCGCTGCGTAGCCAACACCTCGATATGTATATTTTTAAGCAAACCGCGTGCCAAAATTCACGTCACCTCTCAACATAATTAACAATGTTTTAACAGTTGGAGGAATAGCTAGGTTAGCGCCGCAAACTGGTCTTGCCGGCATATGGAGTATTGTCGGAGGCAGCCATGCAATCATCCCTGCCCATGGTTCCTCAGCAACACTCCCCGGATCCGGCACGCGCGGGATCATATGCAGCCTCCACTGTCGAACTGGGCGATCTGAAGCGCATCCTGGTGCGCCGCCGGTTCTGGATCTTCGGCACCGTCGCACTGCTGACGCTGGTCGCCCTGCTCTACGGCCTTTTCACACCGGCGCTCTACAGCTCGGCGGCGGAAATCCTGATCGATCCGCAGGACCTGCAGGTGGTCACCAACGACGTCAATCCCAGCCGTATCTCACCCGATGGCGGCATCACGCAGGTCGAGAGCCAGGTCAGCGTGGTCCAGTCGACGGGCGTGCTGATGCGGGCGATCGCGGCGACAAACCTGACGCAGGATCCGGAATTCAATGGGCAGGGCTTGCTGTCGCGCCTGCTCGGTTCGGCATCAGCCGAAGGCGACAGGTCGGTGCAGACACTCGACGCGCTGCGCCGGCGCCTGGCGGTGAAGCGGGCCGACAAGGTCCTGGTCCTCGACGTCATCGTCACCGCCAAGAGCGCCGACAAAGCCGCCCTCCTGGCCAACGCCATCGCGCAGGCCTACCTGGTCGACCAGGCGAGCGCGCGCGCGAAAATGGCCAAGGACGCTTCCGAGTCGATCACCGCGCGGCTGGACGAGCAGCGCAAGCGCGTCCAGCAAGCCGAAAACGCCGTCGAAGCCTACAAGTCCGCCAACAAC
>NZ_RZQE01000020.1:0-30875 GCF_004022955.1 Mesorhizobium sp. M7A.F.Ca.US.002.01.1.1
CCCGGATGAAGCTTCCGCTGGAAACAATCTCAAGAAAAGAACGAGCAAGCTCGACGTCCATGAAAAAACATAACATAAAAACTGCATTTAAATGACAGTGAAATTGCGCTCTGAAGTGCCCCCATTTTATCGCGGCCATTCGATCAAGCCGTATCGAGTCCAATAGCAACAACGATTCGGATCTATCATAAAATCTGTATTCATTTGCCGATTAAATTCGTTTGCTACGCGGCATACGCCAGCAATACGCTCCGAGAAATCCACCAAGCTTAGCGCTGGATGCTGCGCAGCGCCGGTTGGAGCGGAGCGCAAGGCTCTCTCCACCTACCCATCGTTTTGCCTGCAGCGTCACAGGAGGAATCATGTCGAGGGAAGAAAAGAGCAAAGGCGATGTGGGGCGGCGTGATTTTCTGAAGCTGTTCGGCGCGGCTGGAGCTGCCGGAGCGGCGGCGAGCACCCTGCCGCTTGGGGCATCCGCTTCGGCGGACGAAGTCATGGCTGCGACCGCTGACACAAGACATCATCACGTTGCCGTCGCCCCCGAACCTCAGGCTGGAGGCATTGGCTACGAATTCTTCAACATCGATGAGTCCGCTTTCATCGAGGCGGCTGTCGATACGCTCATTCCAAGCGACTCAACAGGCCCTGGCGCCAAGGAACTCGGCGTCGCGATCTATATCGACCGGCAGATGGCCGGCGGATACGGCAAGGGCGACCGCCTGTATCTGGAAGGGCCATTTGGCGAGGGTACGCCCGAGCAGGGCTATCAATTGCCGATGACGCCATCGGAACTGATCCGTGCTGGGATCGCCGACGTCAGCGCTTACGTACAGAAAAACCACAAGAGCACCTTCGACGGCCTTTCGGCAAAGGATCGTGCCGCGGTGATGACCGAACTCGACGGCAAGAAGGTCGAGCTTCCGACGGTGCCGACCGCGACCTTCTTCGGGCTTCTGCTCCAACTCACGGTCGAGGGCTATCTGGCCGACCCGATGTATGGCGGAAACAAGGACAGGGCGGCCTGGAAGATGATCGGTTTCCCAGGCGCCGACGCCATGTATATGGACAAGATCGAACCATTTCGGAACAAGCTCTATACGGCTGAACCGAAGGGCATCCAGGATCTCGTTTAATCGGCGAAAGAACAAGGAGACTATAACATGGCCACCAAATTGAACGCGATTGATGTCCTGATTGTCGGCCTGGGCTGGACGGGCGGCATCATTGCCAAGGAACTTGCTTCGACCAAGCTGAAAATCGTCGCCCTTGAGCGGGGAGGCCCGCGTGACACCAATCCGGACTTCATCGACCCACAGATCCATGACGAACTGCGCTACGCCGCCCGCCACGATCTCATGCAGAACGTCCGGCGGGAAACCATCACGTTCCGCAACAGTGAATCGCAAACGGCGCTGCCGATGCGCCAACTCGGCTCGTTCCTGCCTGGCCAGGGCGTTGGCGGCGCCGGCGTGCACTGGAACGGTGTCACCTGGCGCTGGCTCGAATGGGACCATCAGGCGCGCACCCGGACGGTCGACAAATACGGCGACAAGATCATCCCTTCGGATATGCACCTGCAGGACTGGCCGATCACCTATGACGATCTCGAGCCCTATTACGACAAGTTCGAAAAGACCTGCGGCACCTCCGGCAAGGCCGGCAACATCAACGGCCGAAAGATCGATGGTGGCAACATCTTCGAAGGATCGCGAAAGGAGGAATACCCCAACCCGCCGATGATCGCCGCGCAGAGCATGGTGATGTTCGAGAAGGCGGCCCGTAATCTCGGGTATCACCCGTTCCCCAATCCGTCGTCAAACGCGTCGCGCGATTACGTCAATCCCGATGGCGTGGCCTTCGGCCAATGTCACTATTGCGGCTTCTGCGAGCGTTTCGGCTGCGAGGCCAATGCTAAGGCTAGCCCGCATTTCACCGTCATTCCGCTGGCGCTGAAGAACCCGAATTTCGAGCTGCGCACCAACTCGATCGTGCTGAAGGTCAATCTCGACTCGACCCGCAAGAAAGCGGTCAGCGTCACCTATCTCGACGCACGAGGGCGGGAGTTCGAACAGCCTGCCGACCTCATCATCCTGTCAGCCTATGCGCTCGGCAATGTCAACCTGCTGCTGCAATCGGGCATCGGCGTGCCTTATGACCCGGCCACGGGCAAGGGCGTGGTCGGCCGCAACTATGCTTATCAGTGCGGTGGCGGGGCTACCGCCTTCTTCGACAAGGAAACCATCCTCAATCGCTTCATGGGCGCCGGCGCGCTCGGCACCTGCATGGATGATTTCAACGGCGACAACTACGATTTCGTGAAGGCCGGCTATATCGGCGGCGGCGGCATCAGCTGCAGCAACTCGGGCGCCCGGCCGATCCAGTCGCATCCAACACCCCACGGCACGCCGCGTTGGGGCTCCGACTGGAAAAAGGCAGTGGTCGACAATTATGACCACGCGGCCAGTGTCGGAAACCAGGGCGCGGTGATGGCCTACCGGCAGAACTATCTCAGCCTCGACCCGACCTACACCGATGTGTTCGGGCGTCCATTGATGAGGATGACGTTCGACTTCCAGGACAACGAGGTCAAGCAGATGAACGGCCAGGCCGACATCTGCGTGAAGATCGCCAAGGAGATGGGTGCGACTAAGGTTGATCGGAGCATCCCTCCCGTGCCCTATTCGATCGTGCCTTATCAAAGCACGCACAACACGGGCGGGGCAGTGTTTGGAGCCGACCCGAGCACCAGCGTCCTGAACAAATACCTTCAGGTCTGGGATGTCCCGAACGTGTTCGTGACCGGCGCTTGCGTGTTTCCCCAGAACGCCGGGAAGAACCCGACCGGACCCGTAGGCGCTCTTGCCTACTGGGCGGTGGACGCGATCAAGAACCAGTATTTGAAGAATCCCGGCGCACTGGTTCCCTCCTGAGGCAACGCCTGCCGGATCCGCGGTTCGGATCCGGCAGGCAGGGTTTGAACCCCATATCGCCAGGGCCGGGTCGGCCGGGACCAGCCCGCAACAAACGCGTTGAAAGAAGCAAACATGAAATCGACTTTGCTTGGATTGACAACCGCAATTCTCACTACAGTCGGGTCGGCCCATGCGCTGGAGGCATCCCCCGGCAACGCCGAAGCCGGCGCAGCCGTCTTCAAGAGGTGCATGGCCTGCCACTCGGTCGGCCCAGACGCAAAGAACGGAGTAGGTCCGGTTTTGAATGGCATCGTCGGCCGAGCGGCCGGCGTGTATCCGGGCTACAATTATTCCGCGGCGAACAAGAATTCCGGTCTGACCTGGGATGAACCGACCCTGACGATCTATCTGCACGCGCCGCGCAAACTGGTCCCCGGCACAAAGATGACATTTGCCGGTCTCAGCAAGGACCAGGACATCGCCGACGTGATCGCCTACCTGAAACAGTTCAACGCCCAAGGACAGAAGGTCGATCCTTGAGTGAGGGGCAACCGTCCGGATCGCAAAGCACGACCTTTATGAAGTTCCTGCTGCACAAGGGCCTGGGATATTCCTCGATCCATCGGATCGGTGACTACCTGCGCAGCCATGGAGCGGGTCGTCACTGGATCGAGCGATATCGTTTTTTCTGGTCGTATTGGACGAAGTCGACCAGGCGATCCTTGGAAAGGAATTCTCCGAACTTCTTGATGCGGTCAACGAGACGGAGGGAGACGGGACACGAGGTCGATGAGTGAAAAAATCTTCAATGACAGAGTAAAATTGAAACGGGCATATGAGAGTCCCGCTGCCGACGACGGCAAGCGAGTGTTGGTTGACCGGCTTTGGCCGCGCGGGGTCAGGAAGACCGAAGCCGCCATCGACTGTTGGATGAAGCAACTCGCGCCAAGCACCGAGCTTCGGCAATGGTTCGGACACGATCCAGCCCGTTGGGAGGAATTCCGCCGGCGATATGCGGCGGAAATCCATGAGCATCGCGATGAACTGGAACAGCTGCGCGACCTGATACGGCAGGGCACCGTTACACTCGTCTACTCGGCTCATGACGAGGCCCACAACGACGCCGTTGTCCTTAGAGAGACTTTGCTGAGACACCGATAGTGACGGGGCGCTCCTCCATTGCCATTGGGCGTGCGATCGCGGCCACGACAACAAACTCTCCGGGAACCAAAGCAGAAAACACCCATCCAATGATCGATGGGCGTTCACCTTAGAGGAGAAGACGATGAAATTCTTCGTCGATACCGCCGATATATCCGAAATTCGTGAGCTTGCCGCCGCTGGCGTTCTCGACGGGGTGACCACAAACCCGTCGCTTATAGCAAAGACCGGACGACCCATCAGGGATGTGATCAAGGAGATTTGCCAGACGATCGAGGGTCCGGTTTCAGCGGAAGTCACCGCGACCAATTTCGACGGCATGGTCGCCGAAGGAGAGCGTTTGGCCGGCATTGCCGCCAATGTAGCCGTCAAGGTGCCATCGACCTGGGATGGGTTCAGGGCTTGCCGGGCGCTTAGTCAACTCGGCCACAAGGTCAATGTCACCCTGTGCTTTTCAGCCAACCAGGCATTGCTCGCCGCCAAGGCAGGCGCGACCTTCATTTCGCCGTTTGTCGGCAGGCTTGATGACCTTGGGCTCGACGGCATGGAGGTGATCCGGGAAATCCGCAAGATCTACGACAACGACAAATCCTTCACGACGGAGATCCTGGCGTCTTCAATTCGCACCCCTCTTCATGTCAAACAGGCGGCGATCGCCGGCGCCGATATCGCGACCGTACCACCTGCGGTGCTCAGAAACCTCGCCAAACACCCACTCACCGACAAGGGCCTGGCGTCCTTTCTCGCCGACTGGGGTAAGACGGGGCAAGTAATCCTGTAATTCCCTGCCCGGGATCACGCGAGAGCAATCATAAATAATGCACACAACTGTCGATTAAATTCGTTTGCATGATAGCAGAGATGGCGAGAAACTACGGACAACAGACGTCCAATCGGCATCGAGTCCATGGCTGCACGTTTAGCACAAGCGGTGCCGAGAGCCTGAAGACGCACAATCAGGTGAAGGTATTCAGAGGCTGGCGGGCCTGAGTTCCCGCTTCTCGTCGGTATAGGCGATTTCAACACCTGATCGCCAAAGGAGAAGAAAATGCCTGAAGGCCATAACAAACCGAACGGGCCGGATCTGGTCCAGGGGATCGCGTTGTCCGATCTTCCCGATGGCGCAAAGCTTGTCGGCCATTGCGGCGATGAGCAGGTGCTGCTTGTGCGCCGCGGGGCGGAGGTCTTCGCCGTCGGGGCGACCTGCACGCATTACGGCGGGCCGCTCGTCGAGGGTCTTGTGGTGGAGGATACCGTCCGGTGTCCTTGGCATCATGCGTGCTTCGATTTGCGCACAGGCGAGGCTTTGCGCGCCCCCGCCTTCAATCCACTCGCCTGCTGGTCGGTGGAACAACGCGATGATCGGATATTCGTCGGCGAGAAAATCAAACGGATGGTTCCGAAACCGCGTTCTGGAGGCTCCAGCCAAGTCCCAGAGAAGATCGTCATTGTCGGCGGAGGCGCCGCGGGTTTCGCAGCGGCCGACATGCTGCGGCGCGAGCAGTTCCAGGGCAGCATCGTGATGATTAGCGAGGACCAATCGGCGCCCGTCGACCGGCCGAACCTCTCCAAAGACTACCTCGCGGGAAAATCGCCGGAGGACTGGATTCCGCTCCGCGGGGAGAAATTCTATTCAAAAAACAACATCGACCTGCGTCTCGACACGAAGGCCGTTGATATCGACCTGCGTTCCCTCGAGGTCGTCCTCGCTGATGAAAGAAGGGTTCCTTACCACAGGCTGCTGCTTGCGACCGGCGCCGAACCCGTCCGCCTGACCATCCCCGGCGCCGACTTGCCGCACGTTCACACGCTGCGCTCGTTCGCAGACTGCAAGGCGATCATCGAGCATGCCGCGACTGCCCGTCGCGCGGTCGTGCTTGGCGCCAGTTTCATTGGCCTGGAAGTTGCCGCGGCTCTGCGCGCGCGCGCGATCGAAGTTCATGTCGTGGCGCCGGAAAAACGACCCATGGAGCGCGTCCTCGGCCCGCAAATGGGCGACTTCATCCGCGCCCTGCATGAAGAGCATGGCGTCGTATTCCATCTCGAGAATACAGCGAGCAGCATCGACGCCAAGAAGGTAAATCTCAGCAGTGGCGGCTCATTGGCGGCAGATTTCGTCGTCGTCGGCATCGGCGTGCGGCCGCGGATCAGACTTGCCGAAACGGCGGGGCTGGTCGTTGATCACGGCGTTGTTGTGGACGCCTTTCTGGAAACGAGCGAGCCAGGGGTATTCGCGGCCGGCGATATTGCGCGATGGCGCGATCCCCACAGCGGTGAGACAATTCGGGTCGAGCATTGGGTGGTTGCAGAGAGGCAGGGACGAACCGCGGCCCTCAACATGCTCGGCCAACGCGACAAATTCAACGGCGTGCCGTTCTTCTGGAGTCAGCATTACGATGTTCCCATCAACTATGTCGGTCATGCGGAGCGATGGGACGAGATCGCGGTCGATGGGAATATCGCCTCCAGGGATTGCCTGCTGCGCTTCAAGCGCGAAGGACGCACGCTGGCTGTCGCTTCGATCTTCCGCGACATCGAAAGTCTGGAGGCCGAGGTGGAAATGGAGCACCAGATGGCGACCTAGCAGAGCGCTCTCGGGCACCGCAGTTCGAAGAAGAGCGCAATCAGAAATGGCTGAGCGGAATGCCGTCATGATCGAAAGGAGTTCGAATTATGTCCACAGTGCAACAGGAACTTAGCACCACTAACGGTATGAGCACGGTCGCGCCCGCGCAACATTATTCAACGTTCGTCAAAATCATCAAGACGGTCGGCAAGGAAGCGTCCAACATGACGCCGACCTCGGTTGAAATCTTCTCGAACGGCAGCCAGTGGTACTGTCAGGTCCGTCGCGGTAACAAAACGACCAAGCCGATGGGCCCCTATTCCAAACTACAGGCTGAGCGAATCCAGGATGCCCGGCGAATGCTGATCGCAAAAAGAGGCACAGCTAATCTCGTGTTTGAGTAGGGCGAGGAGCTTTGACGGGCGGCGCCAGGCGACGAGCTGCTTCGTTGCGATGATCGGTGCGACGACGGCTCCCAGCGCAGGACGCCTTTCTAACGCCTGATACCAGTTGTCGCGGCGCATTTTCGCGGCACGTCGCCGTTCGTCCTTGGCCGAGGCTCATTACCCAATCCCGGAAGGAAGTCCAATGGCCTACAAGTCAATCGTTCTCAATCTCGACATCGATGGTATGGTTGCTCCTGTCATCAAGCTCGGTGTCGATCTGGCTCGGCGGTTCGATGCGCGTCTGATCGGCCTTTCGGCTGCCGATGTTCCCCCACCCATCGTAATGGAAGGAGGCGTCGCATTCGACGGTGAGAACATGCTGCGCCAGCGGAAGAACATCGAGCGGCGACTCGAGGATCTCCGCGCGGAATTCGAAGGTCTTGCTGGCGCGACGGTTGAGACGGAATGGCGCGGGACGGTGGGCAATCCGACCCGCTTGCTGATCGACTCGGCGCGTGTGGCCGATCTCATTGTCACAGCGTCGCCCGAAGGTGCCTCTTCTGGCAACATTCATCGTTCCACCGACCTGGGCAATCTAATCCTTCAGGCAGGACGACCTGTATTTGTCGCCTCCACCAACCAGGAAAATATCCGGATCAACAAGGTTCTTGTCGGGTGGAAGGACACCCGTGAAGCTAGGCGTGCGGTTGCTGATGCCATGCCGTTTCTGCAAATGGCCAAGGAGGTTCGTATAACCACGATCGACGATGACGCGACCGATGAAACCTCGAATAGCCTGGACGATGTTGTCGCCTTCCTTTCTTTTCACGGCGTAAAGGCGAAGGCGGAAGTGTTTCCGGAGAAATCCGATGGCGGAACGATCGCCGATGTGGCCGACGCAATGCGTGCGGATCTGGTCATATCCGGCGCCTACGGTCATAGCAGGTTCAGGGAGTGGATCTTCGGCGGGGCTACCCGCTCGCTGCTTGAAAATGATCGGCTGAACCGGGTGATGTCGAATTGATCACGTTGCTCGAACGATCGATACGCTCGGTCAAGCTGAATAACGTGACAAGGACTTTGCCCGCTG
The DNA here is from genome assembly GCF_004022955.1 of Mesorhizobium sp. M7A.F.Ca.US.002.01.1.1. Classification (NCBI taxonomy): domain Bacteria; kingdom Pseudomonadati; phylum Pseudomonadota; class Alphaproteobacteria; order Hyphomicrobiales; family Phyllobacteriaceae; genus Mesorhizobium; species Mesorhizobium sp. M7A.F.Ca.US.002.01.1.1. The sequence goes on from NZ_RZQE01000020.1 coordinate 8,116, forward strand.
TAGGATTTTCGTCGTGCCGTCCCCCGAGCCAGTTGCATGTCCACGGTGTCGGCCTGAGTAAGGAGGCCCTTCATGAACTCCGATACACCTGATACTGACCGTCCGGACTTCGGCAAGGGCATCCCTCTGAGCCAACTCGCAGATGGCGCCATGCTCTCCGGCTATGTCGGCAACGAGCCTGTCTTGCTGGCACGTCGGGGCGAGGAAATATTCGCCGTTGGATCGGTCTGTACACACTACGGCGCACCTTTGGCCGATGGCTCCTCGTGGAGGATAATGTGCGTTGCCCTTTGGCATCACGCCTGTTTGAGTCTGCGCAAGGGGGGAAGCGGTCCGCGCCCCTGCCCTATCATCAATCCCCTGCTATGATGTCGAGCAAACTGACGCGTACATAAGGGTTCGGGTGCGGCGCCAGCCTAGGCGATGGGCAAGAACGGGTGACTGCCAAGCCTCAGCCAAATGCGCCAAAATTGACCCTACCCAGGCGGAGCACCGAGAAATGACGGAACACAAGAAGGCACCACGACGCCGACCCGCGACCGTCTCGATGACGAAAACATTTGAAGTCGGGGATCGGGTGAGTTGGAACTCGGAGGCAGGTCGCGTCCACGGAACGATCATTCGGATTCATACCCAAGATATAGACTATAAAGGCCACACGCATCACGCGAGCCCGCAGTCTCCTCAATACGAGATCAAGAGCAGCAAGACCGACCACGTGGCCCTGCACCGCGGCCAGGTGCTGACCCGATTAAGCGACTGACGGGAGCAACGCGTGGACGGGTCTCCCTGAACACGGACAGAACTTTCGGACGATCCGGTGCCGAGTCCACCGCACGCTTATCATGCCGCCGGCTCGTGAGGAGCAGCCGCGCTGCCCAGGACAGCAGAAACCCGGGTGCGCAGGTGAGGCACCAATTCGTTCTCGAACCACGGGTTGCGACGCAGCCAGGCTGTACTGCGCCACGAGGGATGGGGCAGCGGGATGACTGCCGGACCATAGGTGCGCCACGCGGCAACGGTCGCGGTCATCGACCTCCCCGAGGCATGTTGCAGCGCCCACCGTTGAGCGTAACCGCCGACCAGGAGCGTCAGTTCCACTCTAGGCAAGCACGCCAGAAGCGACCGTCGCCAGAGAGCGGCACACCGGGACGGTGGCGGGTGGTCGCCCCCTTTGGGATTGGTCCCAGGAAAGCAGAACGCCATCGGAGCCACGCCAATTCGCGAATCCCCATAGAAGACGCTGCGATCCAGCCCAAGCCACGCGCGCAAGCGGTCACCTGAGGGGTCGTCGAACGGCAATCCGCACTCATGCACCCGTCGTCCTGGGGCTTGGCCACAGATCAAGAGCCGGGTCTCGGAAGTGACCTGCACCACCGGGCGCGGTTCATGGCTGAATTCCCCAGCACAGGCGCGACAGGCACGAATGCTCGAAAGCAACGCGTCAAGTTGCGGCGCTTCCGACCTAGCGCGTCTTTCGGGGCTCCCCAGGCCGGGCCTAGCTGCAGCAACCTCTACCAAATCGTTCTAAACCTGTTGGTGTCCTACCCTACGATCAGTTTAACGACTGACCATTGAATGTGGGAACCAGGGTAAGATGCGACCAGCCGCCACTCGCGCAGCGCGACCGTTCGCCGCGGTGAGGCAAAGCCCCGACACCAGATTGAGCTGCGTCGACTTGTTTGGTCGACATGTCCCGCCTAGCTGTGGCCGCGTCAACTTCGCCGAACAACGGTTTCCGAAGCCAGATCTGGACGGCATCTATCCGACAAATGATTTCGATTGACCTTTTAACGCAGTTTTCATGTTATGATCGCCATGGACATCGAGCTCGCTCGCACTTTTATCGAAATCGTTTCGACAGGGAGTTTCATTCGGGCCTCTGAGCGCTTGAACGTCGCCCAGACGACCGTAAGCGCACGAATCCGTAACCTCGAGCAGCAACTGGGTCGCCAGCTTTTCGTCCGCCACAAGGGCGGCGCTTCGCTCACTCCCGCCGGCGAGCAGTTCCTGCGCCACGCCCCGATGTTCGTCCAGTTGTGGCAACGCACCCTTCACCAGGTTGCCGTGCCCTCGGGACGCCGAGCTGTTCTGACGGTCGGCAGCGAAGTCAGCCTTGCCCAACCCCTTCTCCTCGACTGGGTCCGATGGATGCGTCAATCCCTTCCGGATATCGCGCTTCGTGTGCACGTCGATGTGCCGCAGGACTTGATCAAACAAGTCGCATCCGGGCTCGTCGACGTGGCGATCATGTACGCGCCCCAGCATCGACCCGGCCTGAAAATCGATCTGCTTCTGGAAGAAAAACTCGTGTTTGCGACCACCAATTCCGAAGCGCGCCTCCTGGATGGGTCTGATTATGTCTATATGGATTGGGGCCCGGACTTTGGACATCACCACGGGATGAGTTTCCCAACTGCTGCGCCCGATCTTACTTTCGATCTCGGCCCGCTCGCATTGAACTATGTTCTTGCGGCGGGTGGCTCTGGATATTTCAGGATGAGCTCTGTGCAGCCTCACGTAGTGGCCGGCCGGCTGCACCTTGTGCCCGAAATGCCGCAGTTCTCCTATCCGGTTTACGCGGTGCAATCCGCAAATGCGGATGAGAGCGTAGTAGGTCCTGCCCTGACAGGATTGCATTCCGTTGCAAGCGCCGACAAATAATAGGAGCTCTTTTTGGGCGTCTAAGTGTCCGCTTGGATTGACGGGAACAGGAGATCCACTGTTGTCCCAATCCCTAGTTCACTCCTTATCCGGATCCGACCATTAACCGCCTGCGCCAATGCCTGTACTTGCAACATCCCTATCCCGGTGCCCTTCTCACCCTTTGTGGTGAAGAAAGGATCGAACACCTTCCGCAAAACTTCCGGAGCCATGCCGCAACCATGGTCTTTGACGCGAACGCGTGCGTAGGTACCCGGCCCGGGTGGGTCAGGTGTCATGGTGGTCTGCACGAATCGCTCAGTGATGACGTGAATCTCCCCGCCACCTGGCATCGCATCTCGCGCGTTTATGACGAGATTAAGCACTGCAGCGTCGAACAGCGCTGGGTCGATCAAGCAGTCCGGGACGTCGGAACCAAGCTCCAGCTTGACGCGGACATCGGGACCGGCGCCATACCTTAAGAGGGGCGCGAAAGACTTGAGGAACTCATTCAAATTGCCAGCATGGGCATCGAGTTCCTGATGCTTTGCGAAGGCGAGTAGCTGTGACGTTAGCTCGATCCCTCGATCGATCCCTTCCCGCGCTGCGGCAATGTAGGCACGCACGCTTTCGGGTGCGTCAGCTCTCCGCTCCGCGAGCCCGAGCCCGGATTGGATTACTGCCAGGAGATTTCTGAAATCATGGGCAATACCGCCTGTCATTTCGCCCAGCGCAGCAAGCCGGTGCGTCGCACGTTCGCGTTGCTCGACTGCAGTTCGGAGATAGAGAGTCGTGTCCGGCATCGGAGTGCGCGCGTCGCGTTCGGCCCGAGATGGTCGTTGAGTTTCACACGGAAACACACAGCCTGTCATAGAAGTCGCCCCTAAAGGTCACTGACGACACCCGAGCAACCCGCGCTCCCATCAATATCGTCGTATTCTGTCTCATTTGTTGCTGAGGGCCGTGCCTTTCATGCGCATGATCTAAGCACGCCGGACGACCCTTTTCGTCATAATGTCTTCGACAGCCGGGAATGCCTTGAGGGTCTCCTCCGGTAGGTCGCCATTTGCTCCGACCATTTCAGACCAGCCGTGTACCTCTGGTTCGCCGACGATGATACGGCCGACCATCCCGGCATGCTCATGCGGGACACAATAATAATCGTACACCCCCTGCTCGGTGAAGGTAACCGAAAAGCTTTCCTTGGGCAGGAGGTAATCGGAATCCCATGGTTTTGCCGCCTTGGGCATGCGAAGCGGTCGCTCGAAGTTTGCCGGGTGGTAGGCTGTGGTTGTGTGCGAATTGCCAGGATTGAGATTGGTCCAGCGGACCGTCTGACCCGGTTTGATCAGAATGCCAATCGGATCGAACCAGACTTGTGAACCGTCGCCGCGCCCTTGCATCTTGATTTCGACCACCTCGCCGGCCCATACCGACAGAGAAGGCAGGGAAAGGGCGGCGGCGAGACCGCCGCCCGCGCCCAATATCTCACGGCGCGTGAGTGTCATTTGGCGACCCGCGCCTCGTCTGCGGCTGGGACATGCCACAGCACAATGTGGACATGCGGCTCTTCGACGCCTGGATGACCGGCATTGTAGTAGACGTCGACATGGTCGACATTGCCGCCGGGCGCGGCGAGGTTGTCAAAGCGTTTGTCCGGATTGAGATCTTTGATCGGCAGCATATACATGGTGCTGACAATTTTGCCGTCGTGATCATAGGCAAGGAACGGACCGGCCGGCAGTGTCGCCGGATCGACAAAAAGTTGACCCATGCCAGGTAGGAAGTCGGGCAGCTTCACAAGCTTGCTGACCTGTTGGTAAGGCGCTGCTGGCGGGGATTTGGTGACCTCAGACGCCGCCATGGCGCAAAGCGAGCTGGCCATTGTCACGACAAGTGCGAGGGCGAGCTTCTTCATAGGTTATCTCCTTGTTGAATTCAAAAGTCACGATGCCGACAATTTAGGAGACCGGTACACGAAATCGTTGTTTAGCTTGTTGATACCGCCTGTCGCGCCCTGCCAGTAAGTAGGAGGCCCCTATTTTCGTCAAACGAAATTAGCTGGCATTTCAGTGCAGTAATTCTGCTTGCGCCGCCCGCACTGTTTGCTTGATTTCCGGAAATCCTTCACTACCTGTCAATTGCCATGGATATCTTCAGCCTCCATTTCCGGCGAGAGCCAATCCACCTCAAAATGGGCTCTTAACCCGGACGCGAGAAGGCACTGCCTTCGCGGCCGGGACAGCCAGGATTCCACTTCATCCGAAAGTGAACAGAGCCCTGCTTAAGCAGTGCGACTGATCACTGCGCGTTTGGAACGACACGAAGATTGACGCTCATGATCTCCCCCATCCTGTCAGAAGAAGACATCTCGCTTGACCTTGTGACAAAGGGAAAGCAATCAGCCTTGTCAAAAATCGCGATTAGGATTGCGCGAAGAACTGGGATTGACCAGCAGGTGGTTCTGCGTGGTCTTTTCGACCGCGAGCATCTCGGCTCGACCGGCATCGGCCGTGGCGTCGCGATCCCGCACGCTCTACTCAGCACAATCTATTCGCCTGTCGCGTCTTTGACACGCTTGGCCCAGCCCATTGATTTCGAGGGCCCAGACGACGATCGTGTAGATCTCATTTACACCGTGCTCTGGCCGCGTTCTGCCACTTCCGCCTTTCTCCCTGCCCTTTCGCAAATGTGCCGGCTGTTTCGGGCATCTCAGGTTCGGGAACATCTCCGGCAGGCACGGTCATCTGATGAGGTGTTGGCGATCCTCGAAACTGAATCGCATCAGGAATTCCCTCCCAATTTGCATACTTCCCGTGTCGGACCTTACACCGCAATGTCTAGGCAGTTCAGCAACGCCTAGGTCCCCAGGCCACGTTGGGGCGGACCTTGGGAGGTTTCGCAAAGATAGATTGACAATCTATGTTTTATGGCGATCATCATGGGCGAGCCAAGGCTTGAACCCGCTTGGATGGGACAGAGGAAGCCAGGAGCAAACAGATGAGCCAGAATGATCAGAGCAGGAGGACGATCGTCGTCGACGGCGTCCCATTGCCAGAGTTGCTTGATGAGACAACGATCCGCGAGGTGGTCCACGGTTTTTACGGCGAAATTCGACATGATGACCTTCTCGGCCCCATTTTCCACGATCGGATCGAGCCAGACAGTTGGCCACAGCATCTAGCGAAGATGTGTGACTTCTGGTCTGCGACGTTGCTTCGGACGTCCCGATATGAGGGGCGGCCACTGCCGCCACACCTGGCTATAGCCGGCCTCGGCGAGACGCATTTCCGTCGCTGGTTAAAGTTGTTTCGCAAAACGGTTCGCCGCATTTGCCCGCCCGAGGTGGCAGCGCTCTTTATGGACCGAGCGCTTCGTATCGCGCACAGTTTCCGTTTAGCGATTGCCTTCAACCGCGGTGAGACCACGATTGGCCTCGCACCTATTGTCGAGAAGGACCTTTGATGCAGACTGGTTGGTAAGGATTCTCGCGCCAACAGCAGGAGAGATGCATGCGGCTGACTGCCTTCTCAGACTACGCGTTGCGAATGCTGATGTACGCCGCCTCCGCCGGTGACCGGCTGGTCACGATCGAGGAAGCTGCGCGCACCTTCAACATATCGAAGACGCACCTGAACAAGGTCGCCAATACCCTCACCCGCAGCGGCTATCTGAAAGCCATCCGTGGCCGTTCCGGCGGGCTTGTTCTCGGACAGCGGCCCGAGATGATCCGGATCGGCGACGTCGTGCGGTTGACGGAGCCGGATTTCGCACTGGTTGAATGTTTCGCGACTGATGGAAACCAATGTGTACTAACTGCCTCTTGCAAGCTTTCAGGGATGTTTGGTGAAGCGATTGCCTCGTTCCAGAGCACCCTGGACCGCTATACGCTGGCCGACATCATGCTGGCTCCGAAGGACTTCCTTGGCAGCCCGAAAAGACCCGCTGGCAACGGTGCGGCGCACAACGTCTCATGATTATTTCGTTACGTGCCCGTTTTGCTCCGATGGAGACGCCCATGCCTGACTCAAAGATGAAGGAAAAGCCGTTACCGAGAGAGATCGATTCCGGTATCGACCCCGACAACAGCCTGCTGCCAATGCTTCTTGGCGGGCTTGTGTTGATAGTCCTCGGCGCGATTGTCGTCATGATGTTTGTCTAGTTGGCGACGCATGACGCTGTGTTAGAACATCGTTCAGCAGCATTCGTGCAGTCAAGCGCCCGCGTGACGCCAATGTAGGGCGCGGGCACTCTCGTGATGTCGCCGCTGGGGACATGTTGTCGCAGAACAGAGTCCACTTGAGCCTGGTGTCCGCCGAAGACAATCGCGTATTAGGCGACAATATGGCGCCAGGTTTGCGACGGCGGTACGTGGCCGGACTGTGTACGCCATCGGTGTCGGTGTCTAAGTACAATCAGGTCCGAGACTCCTCAGTTCGATGAAGTGAGTTCGTGAGCTAAAAAAGGCCGGACTGATAAGCCCGGCCAGGTTTGAAGGTAAATACCTCCTGAGGGGAACGCGTCGACGAATGGGGAGAAACGCTCGACGCAACACCTATGTGGGACGCGTAGCTTATCTTACAACGACAGGGTGATGGGCCACAATCGCTGCTCCGTCGAGCCAGGGACGCAAAGCTCGCCTTCATCTGTCGAGCAGGTGGATACCCGCGCACCACCTAGAAGAACTTTGGAATAAATGGCACTAGTTGATATTTTTTTGAGCCCTATAAACTGCGCAAGAGATCAACATAGAAACTGCAGATATTTAATCATAAAATTCATTTGCTTCACGAAGGACTTGAGCTTTAGCCTAACCTCGATCGTTGTGAGGCGATCGCAAATCAGTTAGGAGAAAACGATCGTGAGCATCAAAATACTTTGCATGGGAGCGGCGGCTCTCACAATTGTAGCTGGCGTAGCATTTGCGGGTGCGCTTGACGAACCGGCAAAAATGGCGCCCTTTCACACCGACTCCACCATGAAGACCTTGAAATCGCAAGCCGACTTCAGGAGCGCGTGGATGGCGATGAACGACGAGGACCGAGCCGGGATGATGAAGGAGTGTGGCGACGAAGCCATAGCCAAAAATCACGACAATTTCTGCAAGATGACCAAGCAACTTGGCGGCGCCAACTGAATGGGGCTTTTTGCGAATCAAAATGGCAGGCACAATTACCTGCCATTTTACGACGGACGCGGCTCCGCCGACCCCAGGGGGGCATTTTAGGACGATCCCGCCTGGCATACCTCCCGAAGGCTGAAAGTAGCGGACGCGACCGATATTCAGACAGCCCGGCTTTCGCGGGACGGTGATGCGTGATGATGAAACTCCGTGTTGTGACGTGCGTTGTGAGCTGTGCGCGTCAGAGGCTTTCCCATGTATGAAGCGTGGTTTTCCAAACCTGTAGCCGTTGCCACCGGCATCAGCGGCGACATCCGAAACCTTACCAACGCTCGTGAGGCTTTTGACTTGCTCAACGACAAGTGGCGCAACGAAGGAAGCGCCAAGCATCGATCTGCACTACGAGCATGCCAGCAGGCGTTGAATGGCAACGTTCCGGCTGACATCGCCAGAGACGCTTTTATTGAAGCAGCGCGGGAAGCGCGCATGTTGGTCGGGTGAGTTGCGGTGACAAGAGCTTGCCCCGCGGTTCAGCGCCCATGAACGCGTCGACCTGCTTACATACTCAGAATGAAAAACGGAAAGCCGGCGGTGAGCTTCTGTGCTTCGGCTGGCGCTCGGAAAACTGAAGCAAGCAAGCCGGCACCGTTCCGTTAGAATGCATCTCGCGTCGCCTCCAGCCCAAACAAACCTATGAGGAGGACGCCGAGTGAGTATCTTCGGAATAAGCGTGGACTGAGTCTGGGCGGCAACGGCGCTTTCCGATCTATCGATCTTCGCAAAGGCCTGCAACGTGGGTTGGCGCCTTCCGGACTCCGGCAATGCGGCGGCGGTAGAGCAAATGGCATTCGTCAAGTCAGCCATCGACCAAGCTACGTCAGCGGGCAGTTTCCAACATCATTCGGCAGCTTCGACCGATCTCGATGCCGGCACGATCCGCGCGGCACAATATTTGAACTCGGGGATCTTGCCGTAAGGATCGAGCATAGGATTGGTAAGCATGTTGGCCGGGCTCTCGTTAAAGCAGAACGGCATGAACACCATGCCATCGGCGACCTCTCGATCGGCCCGCAGAATGGCTTCGACGACGCCGCGCCGCGTTTCTACGTTTATCACGTCTCCCTGCGCAAGGCCGCGGCGCCTGATCTCGTAGGGATTCATCGCAGCAATGCCGTAGGGCTCGATCGCGTTGAGCACCCCGGCGCGGCGTGTCATGGCGCCCGTGTGCCAGTGCTCCAGCAAGCGCCCGGTGGTTAGCACCAGAGGATATTCGTCGTCGGGCACCTCGTCGGGGGGCAGGAGGTCGGCGGGCACGATGCGCCCGCGGCCATCCGCGGTCGGGAACCCGGTGGTGAAGACGATCTCGTTGCCAGGAACATCAGGACCATCGGCAGGATAGACGACGGACTCCTCGCGTTCGATGCGCTCCCAGGAAATATGCTTCAGCGACGGCATTACTTGCGCCATTTCGCCGAAGACATCCGAAACGTGTTTGTAGTTCCAGTCCAGCCCCATGCGTCTGGCAAGCTCGATGATGAGATCGAGATCCTGCCGCGCCTCGCCGGGCAGGTTGACGGCGGGTCGGCCGATCTGCACCTGCCTGTTTGTGTTGGTGTAGGTGCCGAGTTTCTCCGCATGCGCGGAGGCCGGGAGCACCACGTCGGCGTGCCATGCGGTTTCGGTCAGGAAGATGTCCTGAACTACCAGATGCTCAAGCTTGGCGAGTGCGGCGCGCGCATGGCTCTGGTCGGGATCGGACATGGCCGGGTTCTCGCCCATAATGTACATGCCCCGGATCTCGCCGTCATGGATCGCGTCGACGATCTCGACGACGGTCAAGCCGCGTTTGGGGTCGAGCGCCTGGCCCCAGAAATTCTCGTACTGGCCGCGGATATCGGCATTCTCCACCGATTTGTAGTCGGGGAAATACATCGGGATGAGGCCCGCGTCCGAGACGCCCTGGACGTTGTTCTGGCCGCGCAGCGGATGGAGCCCTGTGCCGGCGCGCCCGACATGGCCGGTGATCAGCGCCAGCGCGATCAGGCAGCGCGAATTGTCCGTTCCGTGGGTGTGCTGCGAAATGCCCATGCCCCAAAAGATCATCGAACGCTCCGCCTTGGCATAGGTGCGTGCCACATCGCGCAGCACACCGGCCTCGATGCCGCAGACGGGAGCCATCGCCTCGGGCGAGAAATCCTTCACCTTTGCCTTCAATGCCTCGAAGCCGGAGACGTTGGCCTGGATGTACTGCTGGTCATAGAGCCTCTCGTCGATGATGACGTGCAGCAGCGCGTTCAGCATCGCCACGTCGCTGCCTGGCTTGAAGCGGAGGCTGTAGGTCGCGTGGCGCATCAGTTCCTGGCCGCGCGGGTCTATCACGATCAGCTTGGTGCCGCGCTTTGCCGCTTGCTTGAAATAAGTCGCCGCCACTGGATGATTTGTCGCCGGCCGCGCGCCGATGATGATCACGCATTCGGCCTTCATGGCATCCATGAAAGGCGCCGAGACCGCGCCAGAGCCAACGCCCTCCATCAGAGCGGCCACCGATGAGGCATGGCAGAGCCGGGTGCAATGGTCGACATTGTTGGTCCCGAATGCCTGCCGAACGAATTTCTGGAAGAGATAGGCCTCCTCGTTCGAGCCCTTGGCGGAGCCGAAGCCGGCCAGTGCGTTGCCGCCATGGTCGTCGCGAATGCGCTTCAGCCCGCTGGCAGCGCGCTCCAGCGCTTCTTCCCAGGTGGCCTCGCGGAACACGGTGAGCGGGTCGACATCGCGCAGATCGATGTCGCCGGCTTTCGGCGCATCGTCGCGGCGGATCAGCGGCTTCGTCAGCCGTTCGGGCGACATCACATAGTCGAAGCCAAAGCGGCCCTTGACGCAGAGCCGGTTCTCGTTCGCCGGACCATTGCGGCCGTCGACCTGGACGATTTTATTGTCCTTGACGGCGACGCGCGTCTGGCAGCCGACGCCGCAAAACGGGCAGACCGTGTCGACAAGCTTGTCGAACGCTTGGACGACACGGGTCTTGCCGGTTTCGTCCATCAGCGATTTCTCGTAGAGCGCACCAGTCGGGCAAGCCTGGACGCATTCGCCGCAGCTGACGCAGGTCGACAGGCCCATGGGGTCGTGCATATCGAAGACAGGAACCGAGTGATTTCCGCGCTCGGCCATGCCGATCACGTCGTTGACCTGCACCTCGCGGCAGGCGCGCACGCAAGCGCCGCAGGTGATGCAGGCGTCGAGATTGACGGCAATGGCCGGATTGGTGATGTCGAATTCTGGCGCTAGCCCCTCCTCGGTGAACTTGGAACGGTATCGGCTGCCCGAAATTCCCATCGAACCGGCCCATTGCCAGAACGCAGACAGGTTGTCTGGACCGTCGCTCGCCGATCGCATGTTGCTTGCGAGGAGCTCGAATACCATCTCGCGTGATTTGCGGGCGCGTTCGGTATCGGTTTTCACGACCATGCCGGCAGAAGGCTGGCGAACGCAGGAGGCAGCCAGCACGCGCTCGCCTTCGATGTCAACCATGCAGGCGCGGCAATTGCCGTCGGGACGATAACCCGGCATGTCGACATGGCACAGATGCGGAATTTTTGTACCCTGGCGCTTGGCGACATCCCAGATAGTCTCGCCAGGGGTGGCGCTTACGGTTTGCCCATCGAGGGTGAATACCGTGCTCTCGGCCATCAGAGGTCACTCCGGAAATGCGTCAGCAAATGATTGACCGGATTGGGCGCTGCCTGGCCCAGGCCGCAGATCGACGAATCGCGCATGACCATTTCGAGGTCGCGAATCTTGTCTTCCGGCATCAGACCCTGCTCCTGCAAGAGAGCCACCAACTTTTCGGTCCCGTCGCGACAAGGCGTACACTTCCCGCAGCTCTCATGCTTGAAGAATTTCATCAGATTGAGCGTGACCTGCTTTATATTGTCGGCCCGCGAGAACACGACGATAGCATGGGAGCCGACGAAGGCGCCCTGCTTGGCCAGATCGCCGCCGAAATCGAGCGGAATGTCGCCCAGTGTCGCTGGCAGGATACCGCCTGAGGCGCCGCCCGGCAAATAGGCCTTGAACTCATGACCGTCCGCCATGCCGCCGCAATAGTCGTTGATCAATTCGCGTACCGTTACGCCGGCCGGCGCCAGCTTGACGCCGGGATTTTTCACGCGGCCGGAAACGGACCATGAGCGGATGCCGGGGTGGCCGGGCTTGCCCTGCGTAGCGAACCATTGCGCGCCCTTTTCGACGATGTCGCGGATCCACCAGAGCGTCTCGACATTGTGGTTGAGCGTCGGTCGTCCGAACAGGCCGGCCTCGGCGATGTAGGGGGGGCGGTGGCGCGGCATGCCGCGCTTGCCCTCGATGCTCTCCAGCATCGCACTCTCCTCGCCGCAGATATACGCACCAGCGCCGCGGCGGAGTTCGATGAACCCCGGCTTGACGATGCCGGTAGCTTCGAGTGCGGCGATCTCCTGACGAAGAATGGCGAGCACCGCAGGGTATTCGTCACGCATGTAAAGATAGATCCGTTCCGCCTCGACCGCGTGCGCTGCAATCAATGCACCCTCAAAGGCACGGTGCGGATCTTGCTCGAGATAGATGCGGTCCTTGAAGGTGCCGGGCTCGCCCTCGTCGCCATTGATCGACATCAGGCGCGGGCCCGGATAGGAGCGCACGATCTGCCACTTCTTGCCGGCAGGGAAACCAGCACCGCCCAGGCCCCTCAAGCCCGCATCGCCCAGGGTGGCGATGAGCTGGTCTGTGTTCAGCGTCCCAATCCGTACCTGCTGCAAAAGCTGGTAGCCTCCTGCCTGGCGATACGCCTCCAGTCCCACATAATCGGGTATGCTTACATCGGTCTCCGCTGCCGCGGCCATGCGCAGCAGGGCCTCGGCAGTTGCCTGGTCGACCTCGCGATTACCGATACGTGCGGCCGGCGCGCCAGCGCAGCGGCCCATGCAGGGCGCGCGCATGACCCTGATCGCCGGATCGGCGCCCGCTTGCAATTCGGCCAGGAGCGTCTCGGCGCCTGCCAGCATGCAACTCACTGAATCGCACACACGGATTGTCAGCGGCGCCGGCGGCATCTCGCCTTCCTTCACGACGTCGAAATGGTCGTAGAACGTCGCCACCTCGTAGACCTCTGCCTGCGACAAACGCATATCTTGTGCCAGCGCCCGCAAATGCCGCGCTGACAGGCAGCCATATCGGTCCTGGATAAGGTGGAGGAATTCAATCAGCAAGTCGCGCCGTCGCTGGCGCGCGCCAAGCAGCGCCTGGACCTCGGCGAGCGCGGCGTCATCCAGCGGCCTGCCCTTTGGTCCGCGATCACGCCGCCGCTGTTCCTGCATCGTCATGTGCTCGCCTCCCGCGTGCCCCTTACCTCGTAACGATATCCGGCGGACCATGATGTCGACTATGAGGCACGATATGTTCCCTGCACGACCAAGGCTGGGCGTTGCCAGGTCATATCGTGGAACCGCGGGAGATGTGGTGCAACCCTTCAGATCGTCGCAGCTTGCGCTTTTTCGATCACGAACACGATCCGATCGTCGTCGCGTTCCGTCGATTCAAGGCGTTCTCCCATTTCAGTGAGAAGATTTGGTATGTCGATGACCGCCAGTGGGTCCGTGCAGTGAACCTCGAGCCGATCGCCTGGCCTCAAGGCTTTCAGCGCCTTACGCGTCTTCAGTGCGGGCAAGGGGCATTTAAGCCCGGTCAGATCCAGCTTCGTCGTGGTCATCATGGCCAGCATGATGCCCGACGGGGCGTGGCATCGTCAATTGGAGCGTTGGGGTCTTGGCTCCTGCTTCTGGCGCGGCCGGACGGCTGTCACAGAAGACTGGAATAGGCGAGGAAGTTGACCGTGTGGCCCGGCTCGACATGGACTATCTCCTCACCCAGTTCGACGAGACCGTCCGTGGCGACCAGAGATGAAAGCAGTCCGGCGCCTTCTCGGGGGAACTTCGTCGCCTCGTAGGAACCATCCGCGGTCGCGTGCACGTTTGCTCGTACATACTCGCGCCGTCCCTGCTTCTTGCTGTAAGAAAAGCCGGCCCGCACAGCGATCGGGATCGGCGGTTGCAGCCGCGCCCCGACGAGCGCGAGGATCGCAGGGCGGGCAATATGGGCGAAGGTGACGAAGCTTGCCACCGGATTGCCAGGAAGTCCGATCAGCGGGATTCCATCGATCACGCCCATGGCGACGGGCCGGCCCGGCTTGATCGCGACGCGCCAGAACACCAAGGTTCCGGCGCTCTCGACAGCGGCCTTCACGCAGTCGGCCTCGCCCGTCGACACACCGCCCGAAGTCAGGATCAGGTCATGGCTCGATGCCGCTTCGCGCAGCTTTTCGGCAATCAGGCGGCTGTCATCCATCAGGATACCGAGATCGGTGACGTCGCAGCAGAGCCGAGCGAGCATTGCCGTAAGCATGAAGCGGTTCGAGTCGAAAAGCTGCGCTGGTCCGCGCAGGTCTCCAGGCGCAACGATTTCGTCCCCGGTCGAGAACACTGCGACACGTATCCTGCGCTTGACCTGGAGTTCGATGAATCCCAATGCGGCGGCCAGCGCGACATCTTGCGGCCGCAGCCGGTGGCCGGCTGGGAGGACGCCTTCACCCAGTGCGACATCTTCACCCATAGCACGGACATTGGCACCCGTTTTCAAGCCGGGCGGGAGAATGACCCGGCCAGATCCGTCCACGCTCACATCTTCCTGCATGAACACTGTATCGGCCCCCTTGGGCATTGGAGCGCCAGTGAAAATGCGCACCGTTTGGCCGGGCAGCACAGGTTCATCCGGCGCCATGCCGGCCTGAACCCTCCCGGCAACGGGGAACGCCGTTTTGACGGTTTGCGGCAGGTCGGCCCCTCGCACGGCATACCCATCGACCGCGGAATTTGTGAAGGGTGGCAGCGGCAGCGGTGCGACCATCTCCCTCGCCAGGAAGCGTCCATCCGCCAGCACGAGCGAGACCGCCTCGACCTCCTGCACAGCACTCAGTTTCGAGGCGATGAGCGCGGCGGTCTCGTCGATGGGCCGCATCGGTCCGCCGAAAGCGAAGCAGTCATCCGAGATTTGCGCCATTTATGTTCCAATTGCACGAGGGTGCCGCCTTGGCAGCAATCGCATCAATCCGAGCTTTTTTTTAATTAGCTTCGGTTGAACACCTGTAAGATACATCAGGCCAGAGCAGTGGCGAGCCAGAATACGACGTCAGGAGACTGCCATGCATTTGATGAGACGCCAACCCGAACACGCCATCATCACACCCGACCCGCAAGACCGACGGCTGACCGAGTTGGTCGCGGGCGTCGACCATACAGGCGCGACGGTGGAGGTCCGCGTACCGATAGAACGTGCCCTGACGCTCTATCTCAACGCGCAGGAGATCGTCACCATGATGACGGTCAACGATTACCCTGAATATCTTGCGCTTGGCTATCTGCTGAACCAGAACATGCTTCTGCCTGACGACGTGGTGACGGATGTCGAGTATGACGAAGACCTGCAGGTCGTGGTCGTTCGCACCGAGCGCAACACCGACTACGAGCAGAAGCTCAGAAAGCGGACGCAGACCTCGGGTTGCGCCCAAGGCACTGCGTTCGGCGACGTGTTGGAGGCGATCGAGGACATCACACTTCCGCCCGCTGAGCTTCGCACCTCCTGGCTCTACGAGCTGACGCGCAAGATCAACACCACGCCGTCGCTCTATCTGGAAGCAGGCGCGATTCATGGCTGCGTCCTTTGCAGGGAGGGCACGCCAATCTGCTATATGGAGGACGTCGGGCGCCATAACGCCGTCGACAAGATCGCTGGCTGGATGTACCGCCACACCGTCGATCCGGCAGACAAGATCATCTACACGACCGGGCGGCTGACCTCCGAGATGACGATCAAGACGGTGCGGATGGGCATTCCGATATTGATCTCGCGCTCCGGCTTCACAGCCTGGGGCGTGGCGCTGGCCCGCCAGGTGGGGCTGACGCTGGTCGGCCGGGCGCGCGGCAAGCGCTTCACCGTGCTTTCGGGCCAGGAGCGGATCGTCTTCGACCAGGACCTCGCTTCGGTCGGTGAGGAAGCGCCGCGCCACCGCCGCAAGGGTGCCGAGCATGACGACTGAGGGAACCGTAACGCTGGGCGTGGTGCTCGCCGGCGGTCTGGGTCGGCGCATGGGCGGCGGAGACAAGCCGACGCGTGTGATCGGCGGACGAACGATGCTTGAGCATGTCATCGAACGGCTAGCGCCGCAATGCGACGGGCTCGTTCTTAACGCCAATGGCGACCCCGCTCGCTTCGCCCGCTTTGGCCTGCCCGTTGCCGCCGACACGATCGAGAGCTATCCGGGACCTCTTGCCGGCATACTCGCCGCACTCGATTGGACGGCGGGGAACAGGCCGGGTGTAGAATGGGTGGTCAGCGCTGCCGGCGATTGTCCCTTCCTGCCGAGCGACCTCGTTGCACGCCTCCAGCAGGCGCGCATCACAGAGAAAGCAGACTTGGCGGTGGCGGCATCCGGCGGCCAGGCGCATCCGGTCATCGGGCTCTGGAAAGTCGCGCTGCGGGATGAATTGCGGCATGCGTTGACCAACGAGGGTCTCCGCAAGATTGACCGGTGGACCGCCCGCCAGCGCCTTGCCACCGTATCCTGGCCCGTCGAGCCGGTGGACCCGTTCTTCAACGCCAACACGGTCGAGGATCTTGCCGAAGCTGAGCGCCTGGCCGCGTTGCTTTCTGCTAACCCGGCCGGCTGAACCCAGCGCGCTCCAGGCCCAGAAGGACCTCGTCGGTCCGGAGAGCCTCGAGGAATGCGTGCACCGAAGGCCGTTCCTTTCGCGCAGAGATCATTGCGAAGTCGTAGTGCTCTTCGGTCAGCACGATAAAACCGAGCCCCGCCGCACGCGCGACGGGCGCGATGGTGACACCCCAGTCGGCGCGCTCTTGCGCCACCGCCGCGGCGACGGCATTGTGCGAGCGCGGCTGATTCCAGTAGCCGTCCGGGCGTTCCACGCCGAGGAGCTGGTCGATCAGGATGCGCGTTCCCGAGCCTTGGTTGCGGTTGACCATCATGCAATCGCGGTCGGCGAGCGCCGCACGGACCGCCTCCTCCGCGCCGAGGCCCTCGAAACGCTCGTCCCCTTGGCGGAATACCAAACCTTGCATGCGCCGCCAGCCTGGCACGAGTTCGAGACCGTCACCGAGGAAAGGCGCGTTGTAAATCCGCGTCTTCGGGTCGAAGAGATGGATGGGGGCGAGATCGCACTCGCCGCGCTTGGCCGCTGCAAGACCGCCCAGGCTTCCCACAGGCAGCGAGCGCACCGAAATCCCGCGGCGCGAAAGTTCGCCAACGACTAGATCGAGGCCGACGCAATGACTGCCGATGACGACGAGGTCGGGAACGCGGACCCGCGGCGTGAACAGCGTCACCGCCACGTCGGCACCGGCAGGCACGTGATCGGCGAGTGCCTCGATGCGGATGAAGCCGTCCGCCTGGGTAAAGGATGTTATCGCTCCCGAGCCCTTGCCGGTCGGATAGGCCGTCAATCCTCCCTGCCCTTGCACAAGGGAAACCATGGCGAATTCGGTCCGCCCGAGTTCGGAAGGAATCCGCAACGGAAGGCTTGCGGTGACCTGAGTATCGACGCGCGGCGGCAGCCCCGCCATGCGCCGCAGGGCGGGTACCACCATGTCATGGAAGGTGAACATGGCCGAGGTCGGAAATCCCGGCAGGATGATGACCGGCTTGCCCTCGCACACAGCCAGGCAAAGTGGCTTTCCGGGTTTCAGTGCCACGCCGTGGGCGATGATACCGGGCTTGCCCAGTCGGCCGATAATGCGATGCGTGACATCCCCTGCCCCTTTGGACGTGCCGCCCGACAGGATCAGCACGTCGTGGGCGGCGAGCGCCTCGCGCATAGCCTTCTCAAGTTTCGCCTCGTCGTCGGGAAAGGCGCCGAGAAAATGCGCCTCGCCGCCATTTTCAGTGACAGCCGCAGCGATGATCGGGCCGTTGGCATCATAGATGCCGGCCGGTCGCAACGGCTCGCCCGGCTGAACGAGTTCATCGCCCGTGGAGATCACGGCCACGCGTGGCCTGCGAGCCACTGTCAGCTGTGCGATTCCGCAGGCAGCGAGCATGCCGATCTCGCGCGAGCCGATTTCGGTTCCGGCACGCAGCAAGACTTCTCCTCGCGCCATGTCCGATCCCGCGTTGGAGATAAACTGGCCGGGCGAGATGCTGCGGGCCACCTCAATGGCACTCAACCCGGCGGGATGGGTGTGCTCCACCATGACGATCGCGTCCGCGCCGCGGGGCAGCGGTCCGCCGGTTGCGATGGACGTGGCGGTTCCGGTCAGAACGGGCAACTGCGGAACCGTGCCGCAGGCAATCGCTTCCGCATTGAGCGCAAGCCGAACGGGACGCGGTTCAGAGGCGACGGCGAGGTCGGCTGCACGCACCGCGAAGCCGTCGACATTTGAGCGGTCGAACGGCGGCACGTCGACCGGCGCTGCGACGTCCTCGGCAAGAACCAGCCCCAGCGCGTTGGCCAGCGTCCGCTTCTCGGTCGGTAGTGGGCGGGGAAACAGCTCGGCCTCGAAGCGCGCCAGTGCAGCTTCGCGCGATAGTATGGTCAGGAACTGCTCCTGGCCGCTGTTCTGCTGGGCCGATGTTGGAGAATGCGTCATGGCGGAACACCGATCAAAAGTTGCGGAGCGGAACGGCGGCGACAGGCGTGCCGGCGGCATACCCCTCGCTATCGTCAGGAACTGCAAGCCAGGCGTCGGCAAGACGCATGGCGTCCAGCGAAAAGTCGCCGACAGCGAGCGGTGTCCACACATCCCGCTCCTTTGCGAGCAGAACGATCTCGCAAAGCCCGACCGCGGATGAAATTTTCCGCGAGAGTGGCAAGATAATGCCGGACCGTTCAGATCTGCCCGACAGGCGGTCCAAGACTGGCTGGACGAGTGCAAGGAACCCCGCGAAAGCCTGTTGCGGCGATCCGGCCAATGCGACGATCGGTGTCTTGCCGAGCCGCCCTATCGCCGTTGTCCCCCCGGGCCGCAGAGCAATGCCATGCGCGAGCAGAACCCGGCGCCGCGCGAGAGCCTCGGCGGTCACATCGGCGCAGCCATCGCCAGTACCGCCGATCAGGAGCAGCAAATCGCAGGACTCGCCATCAAGAGCGGCAGCGATCGCTGTCGCGTCACGCTCGACGGCCTCTATTTCGGCAATCGAAGCTCCAGAGGCACCCAGGCTCTCGACCACGAGCCGCAGGGAGAATGTCTCGTGGCTCTCGGCAGAGACGTCGATCGCACGCACGCACGGAATCCGTACGGCAAGTTGGCTCAATCCCACTTTGCGAGCGACCAGCAGGTCAGCGACGCCGATTGTCTTTCCTTCAAATGTTGGCGGGCGGTTCGCCGCCATGTCCTCGCCCATCCGGCGCACACCCTGGCCAGGCGCGGCTTCAGATGCCGCCTGGATCACCGGTCCATCGCAATCGATAAGACCGGCCTGCAGCACACAGTCACGATTTCCAGGCATGGCATCGCCCGTCTCCACCCAGAGGGGCGGGGTCGGCAATGCTACTGGCGAATAGGCCGACGCTCCCACGAGATCAAAGGCGCGACACGCCCAGCCGTCGATGGCAGCGATATCGCGCGCAGGCTGCGCCGGCACGACAGCCGGCATCCCGGCAGCCACGCGCCCAAGAGCCTCATCGAGCGGAACCAGGCAGGTGGCTACGGGCATCACACCGTCGAGCAGCCCTGCGAGCGCCTTGTCAAGGGTGGTGAGCGCGCCTGTCGGAGAAAGTGTTCTCGTCATGGCCCGATAGTGAAGCAGACCCGAGCCGGTTTGCAACAAGCTTCAGGAACGCTCGTGCTGCGCGTTTGGGAAGAAGAGCCGTTGGCCGTCGATTTTGTACTCGCTGATCGCCTTCTGCCCCTCCGCAGAGATCAGCCAATTGATGAAGCGCTGGCCGGCCTCCGCTTTGACACTTGGATGCTTCCGCGGATTCACCAGCATGACGCCATACTGGTTGAACAGCCGCTTGTCACCCTCGACGGCAATGCCCAACTCGCCCCGATTCTTGAATGACAGCCAGGTACCACGATCGGAAAGCGTATAAGCGTTCATGGCGGCCGCGGCGTTGAGCGCCGCTCCCATGCCCTGGCCGATCTCCTTGTACCAGGTGCCCTTGGCCGCCTCGATGTCGATGCCGGCCGTTTTCCACAGACTCAATTCGGCCGAGTGGGTGCCAGACCTGTCGCCGCGCGATACGAAGGCCGCTTTCTTGGCTTCGATGGCGATCAGCGCGGCTGCGGTATCCTTGGTCCCGCTGACGCCTGCTGGGTCGCTCTTGGGCCCCACGAGGACGAAGTCGTTGTACATCACGTCGAAGCGCTTCACCCCGAACCCTTCCTCGATGAACTTCTCCTCCTGCGCCTTGGCATGGACAAAGACCACATCGGCATCGCCGCGCCGACCGGTGTCGAGCGCCTGACCGGTGCCCTGAGCGACAACCTTCACGCCGATGCCGGTCTTCTTCTCGAACAGCGGCAGGATGTGGTCAAACAGCCCAGAATCCTGCGTCGAGGTCGTTGACGCCACAACTATCGACTGCTCCTGGGCAGGCGCGCCGCTCGCGAGCATCAGAAGCACCACAAGCGCACAGAACATTCGGCGGGTCAGCATCTCAATCTCCGTCCGGTTGATTAAAGCACGAGTTCGCCGCGCACGAAGGCAGCCGCTTGCCGAGTCGCGGGACGATCCAGAAAATCGCCGGCAACGGCATGCTCGCAAACACGCCCCCGGACAAGAAAGACGACGTCTCCAGCGATCCTGCGCACTTGGCCGAGATGGTGCGAGGCCATGATGATCTTCGTGCCCGATTGGGCAGCCGTGATGATGATCTGCTCAACAAAACGCGTCGCCGCCGGATCGAGGCTGGCTGTCGGCTCGTCGAGCAGCAGGATCTCGGGCTGGCGCGCCAGTGCGCGAGCGAGCGCCAGCCGCTGCTGCTCCCCGCCTGACAAATGCCGTGCCGGACGTGCCGCCAGATCGAGAAGACCCACGCGGTCGAGCAGTTCCTCCGTGCGCGCCGCGCGAAGCCGACGCGGACAGCCGGCCGTAGCCAGGCCGTAGGCGACATTCGCGGCCACCGAGCGCCGCAGCATCACAGGCTTCTGGAACAGGATCGCACGCCGCGTCTTCGGGGAGAGGGTCCGACCGCCCCAAGTCAGGGTTCCGGCCGAAGGTACAGTAAGCCCCATGCAAAGCCGCAACAGGGAGGTCTTGCCCGACCCGTTTGGGCCGACGATCACCGTCGGCGCATGTGGCCCGATCGTCAGGTTCACCCGCTGGAGTATGGTCGTCGCGCCAGCGATAAGCGACACGTCATCGAAGACAAGTGGAAGATCGCTCTGAGCGGCCCGCATCCCCTAGCCCGCCCGTTGCTCGGACCACACCCTCACGCCCCAGGCGGCCGCGTTGATCAGCAGGATAAGAAAAATCAGAATCAGGCCGAGTCCGATGGCGAGCGGCAGATTTCCCTTTGAAGTTTCAAGTGCGATTGCCGTCGTCATGGTGCGGGTGAAGCCATCGATGTTGCCGCCGACGATCATGACGGTGCCAACCTCGGCCGCCGCCCTGCCGAAGCCCGCGAGCAGAGCAGTGACGAGGCTGAAGCGGCCGTCCCACAAAAGCGTCGCGACCAGGCCCACCGGCCCGACCTCCATCGCGTTCAGTTCCTCGCGATATTCGCGCCACAGATCCTCGACCGTCTGGCGGGTCAGAGCGGCGATGATGGGCAACACCAGCAGCGCCTGCGCGCAGACCATGGCGGCGGGCGTGAACAAAAGACCGAACTCGCCCAGCGGCCCGGATCGCGATAGCAGCAGATAGACGGTCAGCCCGACCACCACCGGCGGCAGGCCCATGAAACCGTTCAGCACCACGACGATCGCCGAACGACCTGGAAAGCGCGAGAGCGCGATAATTGCGCCAAGCGGCAGGCCGGCGACCATGGCAATCGCGACAGCCGAAAGGCTGACCGCGAGCGACAGGCGCACGATGGCAAACAGCGTCGCGTCACCGCTCGCGATCAGTTGCCATGCGCCCAGCCCTTCCGACATTGCTCCTCGCAATCCTGTCCAGCGCCAATGTCCTGCAACTCTTCCGCCAGAGTCAAATTCTTGAACCGGCACAGAAATATGCATATCAATGCAGGATGGAATTTCTGACGACATCTGAAGCCGCCGACTATCTGCGCATTGGCGAACGCAAGCTTTACGAACTGATTGCGCAGGAGCGCCTCCCCTGCAGCAAGGTGGCCGGCAAATGGCTGTTTCCCCGACATGAACTCGACCATTGGGTCATGTCGGGACTGGTCCGGCCCGGAGGAATGATTCAATCCGACCCGCCGCCGATTGTCGGTGGCAGCCAGGATGATCTGCTCGAATGGAGCCTGCGTCAGTCGGGCTCCGGCCTGGCCTTTCTGACAGAAGGCACGGAAGCCGGCGTGACACGCCTGCTGCGCGGCGAGGTGTCTGTCGCCGCGATCCATTTCCACAGCGACGACCCGGACCCGAATGTCGCCGCGATTGCGACGAGGCCGCGGCTGTACGATGCGGTGCTGGTCGGATTCGCCCGCCGCGAGCAGGGCCTGCTGCTGGCGCCAGGCAATCCGAAATCGCTCAACAAGTTGACCGACGTACTTGCGACCGGCGCGCGCATTGCGGTCCGTCAACGCGGCGCAGGCGCGGACATGCTGCTCGCTTTGTTGCTGACGGATGCCGGCGCGAGCCACGGCGAGGTCAACCGACTGGAGCCCCCCTGCCTTACCGGTCCCGAGCTTGCAGCCGCCGTGCGCACCGGACGGGCCGATTGCGGAATCGCCACCCGCGCCGCCGCCTGCGCCGCCGGCCTCGATTTCGTGTCACTGGCCTGGGAAAGCTTCGACCTGCTGATGCGGCAGCGGACCTACTT
>NZ_RZQE01000210.1:0-9794 GCF_004022955.1 Mesorhizobium sp. M7A.F.Ca.US.002.01.1.1
CGCCTATGGACGGCTCGATGCCTTCGTCAACAATGCCGGCATCGTCGACGTCAAGGCGCGCGTCGACGAGATGGATGTTTCGCGGCTGGAGCGCATGATGCGCATCAATGTCGTCGGCTCGTTCCTCTGCGCCCGCGAGGCGGTGAAGCGCATGTCGACCCGTCATGGCGGGTCGGGGGGATCCATCGTCAACATCTCGTCGGCCGCGGCGACATTGGGCTCGCCGGGCGAATATGTCGATTATGCCGCCTCCAAGGGCGCCATCGACACCTTCACCGTCGGGCTCGCCCGTGAGGTGGCGCTAGAAGGCATCCGCGTCAATGCGGTGCGGCCGGGCATCATCGACACGGACATCCACGCCTCCGGCGGGCAGCCGGACCGGGTGGAGCGGTTCCGCGATCTGCTGCCGATGAAAAGAGCCGGTACAGTGGATGAAGTCGCGGGCGCGGTTCTCTATCTTCTCTCCGACGCCGCGTCCTATACGACGGGCGCGATCCTGAATGTAAGCGGCGGCCGCTGAGCGCTCTCAAGCAGATCGAGCATGATGTTATCCGAAAACCGCGTCACACTTTTCGGCATCATGCTCAAAACAGAAGGACAGTATCATGGCTTATGACGTCGTTATCATCGGATCGGGACCCGGCGGCTATGTCTGCGCCATCAAGGCGGCGCAACTCGGGCTCAGGGTTGCGGTGGTCGAGAAGAACGCGACCTTCGGCGGCACCTGCCTGAACATCGGCTGCATCCCGTCCAAGGCGCTGCTCCATGCCTCCGAGATGTTCGCCGAGGCCGGCCACTCCTTCGACACGCTCGGCGTCGAGATATCGGCGCCGAAATTGAACCTGAAGAAGATGATGGCGCACAAGGATGCGACGGTGTCGTCGAACGTCAACGGCGTCGCCTTCCTGTTCAAGAAGAACAAGATCGACAGTTTCCGCGGCACCGGCAAGGTGCTCGCCGCCGGCAAGGTGTCGGTCACCTCCGAGGACGGCAAGGTCGAGGAGATCGAGACCAAGAACATCGTCATCGCCACCGGCTCGGATGTCGCCGGCATTCCCGGCGTCAAGGTCGACATCGACGAGAAGGTGATCGTGTCGTCGACCGGCGCGCTGTCGCTGGATAAGGTTCCCGGCCATCTGGTGGTGGTCGGCGGCGGTGTCATCGGGCTCGAGCTCGGCTCGGTGTGGGCGCGGCTCGGCGCCAAGGTCACCGTGGTCGAATTCCTCGACACCATCCTGGGCGGCATGGACGGCGAGGTCTCCAAGCAATTCCAGCGGTTGCTGGGCAAACAGGGCTTCGAGTTCAAGCTCGGCGCCAAGGTCACCGGCGTGGCCAAGGCCAAGAAGGGTGCGACCGTCACCTTCGAGCCGGTCAAGGGCGGCGCCGCCGAGACCATCGAGGCCGATGCCGTGCTGATCGCCACCGGCCGCCGCGCCTATGCCGACAGCCTCGGGCTCGGGGAAGCCGGCGTCGAGGTCGACGAGCGCGGCCGGGTCAAGACCGATGGCCATCTCAAGACCAATATCCCGGGCATCTATGCCATCGGCGATGTCATCGCCGGGCCGATGCTGGCGCACAAGGCCGAGGACGAGGGCGTGGCGGTAGCGGAAACCATTGCCGGCCAGGCCGGCCACGTGAACTATGACGTCATTCCGAGCGTCGTCTACACCAGCCCGGAAATCGCCTCGGTTGGCAAGACCGAGGAAGAATTGAAGAAGGCCGGCATCGACTACAAGATCGGAAAGTTCCCGTTCAGCGCCAATGGCCGGGCGCGCGCCATGCTGCACACGGACGGTTTTGTGAAGATCCTCGCCGACAGGCAAAGCGACCGCGTGCTCGGCGTGCATATCGTCGGCTTCGGCGCCGGCGAGATGATCCACGAGGCGGCGGTGCTGATGGAGTTCGGCGGTTCGTCGGAGGATCTCGCCCGCACCTGCCATGCGCATCCGACGATGTCGGAGGCGATCAAGGAGGCGGCGCTGGCGACGTTCTTCAAGCCGATCCACATCTAAAGCCCTTTCATAAACTCTACTCCGGCGGCCATCTGGCGAGGTTTTCTCCGCTTTCACAGCGCCGCACGTCCTCCTGGACGCTTAAAGGATGCTGTGACCCTTTTTGATTGGCGCATGATCCTCTCCGAAAATCGGACTGATCTTCGGGGTCATGCGCTGCTCACGGACCCAAATGTCCGCTGCGCTCCGGTTCTCGAAAACCACACCAGCTGACTCACCGGAGCGAGTTTCTGGAAAGGCCTTTCTGGCGGCCCCTACAAAACAAAACGGCCCGCTTTTCAGCGGGCCGTTCGTAACTGATATCGAGCCAATCACTGGGCCGGTGCAGGTGCCGGCGCAGGGGCTGGTGCCGGCGCAGGAGCCGGTGCGGGCGCGGGTGCCGGGGCAGGCGCCGGTTCTGCAGGTGCCGGAGCAGGCGCGGGCGCAGGTTCAGCCGGCTTCATCGGTTCCGCCGGTGCAGGCGCTGGGGCCGGTGTGCTGGCCGCCGGCGGCTCGGCGGGTGCCGGGTGCTCACCACTTCTTCCGAAAACATAATACGCGACAACCGCCAGAATAACGACGACCAGGGCAATCAGCCAACCGCTACCACCGCCGCCGCCACTTGGCCTTGGTGCGTTGGTGGACGAATTGAACGGGTCGTTTGGATTCGGTGTGTTCGCCATAAAAGTGTCCTCCGTGGATGAAAAATATCAATCAACACCATACAACGCGCAATCATTGAACTGGTTTCACGCTAGGGTTGGAAAACGCCAAAAACAAGGACAATCCTGCCCTTCCGCAGCCGGAGTGGCGTCGTTTCGCCACGCAGCGCGCCAAGTTTGCGTCTGTTAAGGTCGAATCAGAGGGTTTTGCCGTGACGAATTCGTCAGCTCAGCTTGTCCCGAATCACTGCGATGCTCTTGCCAGAGCCCAGTTCGCAGACCGCTATGTGCTGGTCACTGAAGGCCTTTCCTTAACCGCACTCGGCGCGGCCGAACGCGCTCTGGGGCGAACGCCGCCCTGGGTCGGCAGGCTCATGGCGCTGCGCAATCTTGCCGTCAGGCCGTTCCGGCTGAAGACGGGCCTGGAAACTGCGGTGTTGCCGTCGGGCCGGATCGGGATATTTCCGCTCATCAGCCAGTTTCCCGGCAAGGTTGTGCTTGGCCTCGACGACCGGCATCTCGATTTCCGTGTCCTGGTCGAAGTCAGGGATCTTGGCAGCGGCCGGCAAGAGGTGGCCGCGACGACGATCGTCAAGACGCACAATTGGCTCGGGCGCGCCTATCTCGCGATCATCATGCCGTTTCACCGGATGGTCGTTCCGGCGATGCTGGCCCAGATCCTGGCGAAGTAAGCTGAAGTCACTAAAGTCCGACAGGCGTGACGGTGTAACCGGCCTTGCGGAAACCCTCGACCAGGCCTTCGGGGCCGGGGAGGTGGAGGGCGCCGACCGCCATGAAGACATTGCCTTTGGCAAGGATCGGTTCGGCATGCTCGACCATCACCTTGTTGCGGCTGGTGATCATGGTTTCCTCGAACGCCGCATAGCCCGCGGGGTCGTCCTGTTGGTCCGGCATGGCCGCACGAAACAGCGGCCAGAACATGCCGGTGTCGCCACGCTGGTAGAGCACGATCATGGTTTCGTTGATGTCGTTGACCTTGTCGCCGAGCTTCAGCGTGTCGACGAGGCCCTTCATGTGAAACGCCAGCGGCAGCGAGGCCATGGCGCGCAGTTGGCCTTCAGCCGTCTCCAATCCTTCCACCGGCTTGCCGGAAGCCTTCGCGCCTTCCGCCAGCCTGACATCGAGCACCGGGGCGCCGCCTGACTGACGGGCCAGCTCGCAGGCCGGCAGTGCCATCATGGCCGAGAGCATCCACGGCTTCATCTTGGCAACCGTTGCCGGCGGAATGCCGCGTGCGTCGAGCGCGGTGTTCATGGCCGCCGCATCGTCGGGCGACAGTAGCGACGCCAGCGTCGTCGAATCCGTGAACATCATCAGGTCCGGCTCCTTGAGCATCGCTACCATCATCTTCTGCTTGTCGAGCACGTCGGTGGTTTCGATGACGATGGTGCCGGCGGCGTCATAGGCTTTCTGCGCTTCGGGAGGCAGCGTGGTGACGCGCGGGTCGGTCATATGCATGGTGCCGAACAGGAAGGACGGCTTCTCGCCGGGCTTTTCCAGCTTCCACAACAGGCCCTTGCCGTTCGGCGTCGCGGCGGCTTCCGCTTCGATCTTGCGGTAGGTCGCCGGATCGTTCTTCTGCAGGGCCGACAGCATGTCGGCACCGGTGCAGGTCGGGACTTCGGCATGCGCCTTGCCGGCCGCGAACAGCAGCACGGCGAGGAACGACAGGAAGAACAGAACATTGAGCGCGACGAGCAGCTTCAGCGACACGGAAGCAGCACGGTCGGCGATGGCTATGACGCGTTTCATGAGCCTCTTCTAGGACTGAAAAGCGGCAAAACGGTTAACCTGTGCTGAGAAATTGTCTTGGACTGGCTATCGCCCTCAACTGACGTCGATGGGGCTCATGCTTCAACGATTAGCGGAAACGCCCATTTCTTCGTCATCCCAGGGTCTCCGCGACGGAGCTTCGCTCCTGCTTCGCCCAGGGACGACGACGTTGGGGAGGCTTTCGGCCAAATGGTGAACGTTACCGGCGTTCACGCCCTGGGATGCGCCTTCTCATAAATCTCGAGCAGCCTCGCGGTGTCGACGCCGGTGTAGATTTGCGTCGTCGACAGGCTGGCGTGGCCGAGCAGTTCCTGGATGGTGCGCAAATCACCGCCGCGGCCGAGCAGATGCGTGGCGAAGGAATGGCGCAGCGCATGCGGCGTCGCGGTATCGGGCAGGTTGAGCGCAGAGCGCAGCTTGGCCATGTCGCGCTGGACGATGGCTGGGTTGAGCGGGCCGCCGCGGGCGCCGCGGAACAGCAGGCCCTTGGGGTCGAGATGGTAGGGGCAGAGCCGGCGATATTCGGCGATTGCCCTGAGCGCCACCGGCAGCACCGGCACCAGGCGCGTCTTGCCGCCCTTGCCGGCAACGCGCAGCACCGTGTCGGCCGCCGACGCCAGATCGGCGCCGGTCAGGCCGAGCGCCTCGGAAATGCGCAGGCCAGAGCCGTAGAGCAGCGTCAGCACGGCGGCGTTGCGGGCTGCGATCCAGGGTTCCTCCGCCAGTTGGCCTTCGATGGAAACGATATGCTTGGCATCGCTCGCCGTCAGCGGCTTGGGCAGCGATTTGGGCTGGCGCGGCGCGCGCAGTGCCGCCGCACCGGCCGCATTGGCGAGGCCGCGCCGCTCGAGGAAACGCAGCAGCGAGCGGATGCCGGCGAGACCCCGGCCCAGCGTGCGGGCGCCGGCACCGGCATTGCGCCGCGCCGCAAGGAAGCCGCGCAAATCCGCCGGGCGCAGATCGGCGATGTCCGAAATGCCGGGCGAGCCGCCGCAATGGCCGGTGAGGAAATGCAGGAACTGACGCGTGTCGCGCTCATAGGCTTCCACCGTCTCGGGCGACAGCCGACGTTCTCGCGCCAGCATCTTCAGCCAGCTTTCGCGCGCCGCCTGGAGATCGGGTTTGGCCGGGATGAGGAATTCCTGCATGGCGGCATTTTCGGATATTCGGGTTAGGAAGCGGTGAATAGCCCGTCATTGAAATGACAGCCGCGTGGGGCTAGAGCAGGCCAAAGGATATTTCGCCATGAGCAAGCTCCAGAATCCTGTCCAGATGGCCGTGATCGGCGCCGCCCATGGCATCAAGGGCGAATTGCGGGTGAAGACCTTCACCGGCGAGCCGCTGGCGCTGGCCGATTACGGGCCGCTCTACGCCAGGGACGGGCGCGCCTTCCAGATCGTCGACATCAGGCCCGCCAACACCGTCGTCGTGGTCCGTTTCAAGGGCATTGCCGACCGCAATGCGGCCGAGGCGCTGGCCGGCACGGAGCTGTTCGTCGACCGTTCGATGCTGCCGGACGATGGCGAGGAAGACGAATTCTACCATGCCGACCTCGTTGGCCTCGAAGTCCGCGACGACACGGGTGCCGTGCTTGGCAAGGTGGTCGCGGTGCACAATTTCGGCGGCGGCGACATTCTCGACGTGACGCTGGGCGGGCGCAAGGGCGTGCTGATCCCGTTCACACAGGCTGCCGTACCGCAAGTGTCGATCGCCGAGGGTTTTGTTCGTGTCGATCCGGCGGCAGCCGGGCTGGTCGATGACGAGGATGGCGGTGGTCCGCGTGAGGAAGACTTCGATTCCGAAGGGCAGGCCGCGCGGACCGAGCGATGCCGGGGGCAACCGGTGAGTTTTTCCGCTTCGGTGCTGACGCTTTACCCCGAGATGTTTCCCGGCGCGCTCGGCCTGTCGTTGGCCGGCCGGGCGCTCGAGGCCGGGACGTGGTCGCTGGAGACGATCCAGATCCGCGACTTCGCCACCGACCGCCACCGCACCGTCGACGACACGCCCGCCGGCGGCGGCGCCGGCATGGTGATGCGCGCCGACGTGCTGGCGAAAGCCATCGACCATGCTTCGCCGGAAGGCGATGCGCGGCCCCGGCTGCTGATGAGCCCGCGCGGCAAGCCGCTGACCCAGGCGCGTGTGCGCGAGCTGGCCGCTGGGCCGGGCGCCGTCATCCTGTGCGGCCGCTTCGAAGGCGTCGACCAGCGGGTGATCGACGCGCGGGATTTGGAGGAAGTCTCGATCGGCGATTTCATTCTCTCGGGTGGTGAGCCGGCCGCGCTTGTGCTGCTCGACGCGGTGGTGCGGCTGCTGCCCGGGGTCATGGGCAACGCGATGTCGGGCGAGGAAGAGAGTTTTGAAAACGGCCTGCTCGAACATCCGCACTATACGCGGCCGCAGGAGTTCGAAGGCCGTGACATTCCCGAGGTCCTGATTTCCGGCAATCACAAGAAGATCGCCGCCTGGCGGCGGGCGGAGTCAGAAAGACTGACAGCCGAGAGGCGTCCGGACCTGCTTGCCGCTGCTCAGCCCTTGACAAAATAATAGAAGGCCAAAAACAGGCCGACGGCGACGACGAAGCCGCGCACCGCGTTTTGCGGCACCCGCTTGGCGATCCAGACGCCGGCATAGCCGCCGAGCGCGCCGCCCGGGATCATGATGATCGCCTGCGGCCAGGCGACGACGCCGCCCGAGACGAAGACGACGATCGCGACAGCGGCGATGACCATGGCCAGCATGTTCTTCAACGCGTTCAGCCGGTGATAGTCGCCGGCCTGGGTGAGGCCGAGCGTCGCCAGCATCATCACGCCCATGCCGGCGCCGAAGAAGCCGCCATAGATGGCGGTGAGAAATTGTGCGAGCGAGCCGGCCAGCGAGCCCACCGCCGCTTCATGGCCGGGCTTTGGCACTGGTTTCAGCCAGGGGCCGGCGGCGAACAGGGCCGTCGCGGCTAGCAGCAGCCACGGCACCAGAGCGCGAAACGAGGGATTGTCGAGCGCCAAAAGGATCAGAGCGCCGGCCAGTGCACCCACGGCCGAGATCAGGCACAGCAGCAGCGCGCCGCGCCAGAAGTGCCTGATATCGGCCGAGTAGGCGAGGGTCGAGGTGATGTAGCCTGGAAATTGCGTCACCGAGGAGGTGGCGTTGGCAACAATCGGCGGCAGGCCGACCAACGTCATGGCGCCGAAGGTGATGAAGGTGCCGCCACCGGCGACCGCATTGGCGGCGCCTGACAGAAAGCCCGCTAGAAACAGCAGGATGGCATCGAAGACAGACATGAATTGCGGCCGCTCAAAACTGTGTTATTTCAGGCTTTAGAAAGCCTGAACGACCGGCGCAACCCGGCACGGCAGGATTACGATGGTGCCATGCGAGCAGAAAATGCGCGCCCAAGGCGTGACAAAGCGGCGAAATAGCTGTATGTGCCCGCCCGTACCGGCCAGAAAGAATCTGCCGGACCCGTCAACAATGACGGTGTAGTCGCCCCTGCCTGATGTTTCAAAGACAAATGTCTTGGAGACAAAAGGCATAGCCAAGCGGTCAATGGAACTGCAAGGCGAGTGTCGGACGCTCTGACTGTCGGAAGAACAAGAAGTGGACTTTTGAGATGGATATTCTCCGTCAGCTCGAGGCCGAACAGGCCGCCAAGATCGAAGCCAAGCGCAAGCTTCCCGAATTCCAGCCCGGCGACACCGTGCGCGTCCAGGTCCGCGTGACCGAAGGCACCCGCACCCGCGTCCAGGCCTATGAGGGCGTCGTCATCGCCCGCGCCGGCGCCGGCTTCCAGGAGAACTTCACGGTTCGCAAGATTTCCTACGGCGAAGGCGTCGAGCGCGTGTTCCCGGTCTACTCGCCGATGGTTGAAGGCGTCGAGATCGTTCGCCGCGGCAAGGTGCGTCGCGCCAAGCTCTACTACCTGCGCGATCGTCGCGGCAAATCGGCCCGTATTTCGGAAAACACCGGCGTGCGCGCCCGCAAGCTGAACGATGAGGAGCGCGATGCGCTGAACGCCGAGAAGGCCCGCATCGAAGCCGAGAAGGTGGCAGCAGCCGAGGCCCTGGCCGTCGAGAAGGCCGCCCAGGACGCCGCCGAGAAGAAGGCCGCCGCCGAGGCCGAAGCAGCAGCCAAGGCCGCCGCAGAAGCGACCCCTGCCGAATAAGGTTTTCGGAAATCCCATTCAAAAAGGCGGCTTCGGCCGCCTTTTTTCGTTTCACCAGACTGTGAACGCTTTCAGCGCCAGACACAGGATCCGGCTGTTGACGGCGCATTACCTTGTGCACTAAATAATCGTGCACAAGTAATTGGAGATTTGATATGGCACTCTACACCACACAGGCTCACGTCACCGGCGGCCGCGCCGGCCATGGCGAGACCAGCGACGGTCTGCTCAAGGTCGATCTGGCAATGCCCAAGGAACTCGGCGGGCCGGGGGGCGCCACCAATCCCGAGCAACTGTTCGCTATCGGCTATGCCGCCTGCTTCGAAAGCGCCATCCGCTTTGTCGCGCGCAAACAGAAGCTGTCGCTGACGGATGCCGGGGTAACCTCCACCGTCAGCCTGCTTCCCGATGGCGAAGGCTTTAAGCTCGGCGTCGCGCTCGCGGCGGAAACGAAAGGCCTTGATCAGGCGGCGGCGGAAGCGCTTGTATCGGAGGCGCACAAGATCTGCCCCTATTCCAACGCCATCAGGGGCAATGTCGACGTAGCGCTTTCGGTAAAGGCGGCATGACGGAAAAGACGACAAAGAGCACCAGGGACGTCCCGGCGGAGGCCACCGGGACGTTTCACGTTCCGCGGCTCGACCAACAGCTCTGCTTCGCGCTCTATTCGGCAAGCGGGCTGATGACGAAGCTCTACCGCCCGCTGCTCGATCCGCTCGGCCTGACCTATCCGCAATATCTGGCCATGTTGGCGCTCTGGGAACGGGCTCCAAGCACGGTCGGCGAGCTTGGCGAAGCGCTCGGGCTGGATTCGGCGACGCTGACGCCGCTGCTCAAGCGGCTGGAGGCCGGTGGCCTGGTCACACGCCGGCGCGACCCCGCCGACGAGCGCCGGGTTCTGGTCGAGCCGACAGCGAAGGGACAAGCGTTGCGTGAGCAGGCCAAAAGCGTGCCGGCGGCGATGCTTTGCAACCTGCCGCTGGATGCCGACGAGTTGAAATCCCTGCACCGCACGCTGACGCGGTTCGTCTCCGGCTTGCGCAAGGCGGATGCCGGCATCGTGAAGCGGAGCTGATCGCTGCCGCGACACCGTTCATTCCTGAATCCCGGAAATGAAGGCATCGGAATCCCTTTTTAGCGCGCGCTGACGCAGCGGACCGTCTTGCATGACGCTTGCGGAAAGCTAAA
>NZ_RZQE01000211.1:0-9752 GCF_004022955.1 Mesorhizobium sp. M7A.F.Ca.US.002.01.1.1
GAATTATATTGACAATGCGCGCCCGGGCTGTAATGTCCCGATCGTCGGCTTTCGGAGGAAGGTCGGCATCATCAAATCCATACGGCAGCGCTCACTGAGTGCCTGCAACGGTCATTGAGGATGGCTTCGGCCAAGGGAGGAAACTTGCGCAAATTTCTGAGCACGCTCGCAATCGCGGCGGCTGCATCGACCTGCTTTGGGTCGATGCAGGTACGCGCCGAAACCCCTAACCCGTTCAAATGCGAGCCGGGTGAAAAATACGTCATGAACGTGATGGTCTCGGGCGTCGAATACTGGTTCCCGGTCTATGAAATGTTCAAGCAGGCCGGCCAGCAGTTCGGCTGCGAGACCGCCTATACGGGTACGCCGGAATACGACGTCAACAAGCAGATCGCCACCTTCGACCAGGCGCTGGCGCAGAAGCCTGCCGGCATACTGGTACACCCGATGAACTCCGATCCGTTCATCGAGCCGATCAACCGCGCCATCGAGCAGGGCACCGCGGTGGTGACCTTCGCCGCCGACTCGCCGAATTCCAAGCGCGTCTCCTACATCACCTCCGACAACAATGCCGAAGGCACCTATGCCGCCGACGCCGTTGCCAAGGCGATGGATGGCAAGGGCGAATATGCGGTGCTGGAGAATCCCGGTCAGGACAACCACGACAAGCGCGTCAACGCCTTCGTTGCCCGCATGGAAGCCAAATGGCCTGACATGAAGCTCGTCGGCCGCGCCGCTTCGAACCAGGATCCGACCAAGGCCTATCAGGCGGTTTTGAGCCTGGCCCAGGCGCATCCGGACCTCGGCGCCGTGTTCATGCCGGAGGCCAACTCGGCCATCGGTGCTGCCCAGGCCGCCAAGGAAGGCGGCGGCAAGATCCGCGTCATGCTCGCCGACGTCAACGCCAAGATCCTCGACATGATCAAGGCCGGCGAGATCTTCGGCTCGGTCAATCCCAACCAGGGCATGCAGGGCTATATGGGCTTCATGCTGTTGTGGATGGCCAAGCATCCCGGCCTGATCGATCCGATGAACGACGCCAAGCGTTCGGGTTTCAACCCGATGAGCGTGCCCTTCGTCGACAATGGCTTCTCCATCGTCTCCAAGGACAATGCGGACGACTTCTACTGGGACAAGTACCTCAAGCGTCGCGGCACCAAGGGCATCGAGGAATAGTCTCGATCGCCGCCCCGGCCTCCACAAGGCCGGACCAACCGGGAAGGAGGCTTCGGCCTCCTTCCTCCCCCGCAAGCATCGCAGGAGCATGGCGTGACCCAGGCGCCCATTCTTGAAATCCGCGGCCTGTCCAAGGCGTTCGGCCCGGTCAAGGCACTGAGCGACGTGCGGTTCGAGCTGCGGCGCGGCGAAATCCATGCGCTGTGCGGCGAGAACGGCGCCGGCAAGTCGACGCTGATGAACATGATCGCCGGTGTATTGCAGCCCGACGAGGGCGACATCCTGATCGATGGTGAGCGCATTTCGATTCACTCGCCCGCGGCCGCCCAACGTCTCGGCATCGCGCTCGTCCACCAGGAGATCGCGCTGTGTCAGGACGCCACGGTTGCCGAAAACATCTACATGGCCGCGATCAACAGCCGGCGCGCGCCGCTGATGAATTTCCAGAAGCTCTACGCTGACGCCCAGAAGGTCATGGACCTGCTCGCGCCCATTCCGGTGCGCACCAGGGTCGCCGACCTCTCCATTTCCAACCAGCAGCTCGTCGAGATCGCCAAGGCGCTGACGCTCGACTGCAAGGTGCTGATGCTCGACGAGCCGACCGCCGCACTCACCGAAAGCGAAGCGCAACGCCTGTTCTCGATCTTGCGCGGGCTTAGGGAACGTGGCATTTCGGTGGTCTATATCAGCCACCGCATGGCCGAGATCTTCTCGCTCTGCGACCGCGTCACCGTCTTCCGCGACGGCCGCTACGTGGCGACCGATGCGATAGCCGCCGTTTCACCCGACGATGTCGTGCGCAAGATGGTCGGCCGCGAAATCACCCAGCTCTATCCCGACAAGCTGGCGCCGCAAGGGCCTGGGCGCCTTCTCCTGTCGGTCGAGGGGCTTTCCGATGGGCGCCGCTTCGCCGACGTCGATCTGCAGCTTCGCGCTGGCGAAATTCTGGGCATAGGCGGCCTGATCGGCGCCGGCCGCAGCGAGATCGCACAGACGGTCTGCGGCCTCAGGCCAATGACCTCTGGAACCGTCGCGCTCGACGGAAAGCAGCTGCGGCCGCGCAGTTATGGCGATGCGGTCAAGGCGGGGCTGGTCTATCTCTCTGAGGATCGCAAAGGCTCCGGCGTGTTCCTCGATCTGCCGATCGCGGCGAACATATCGGCGCTCGACCTCGGCCGGCTCACCGGGCGCCTCGGCCTGCTCGACCGCAAGGCCGAGGATCGTCAGGCGCGGGAGCTGACCGGCAGGCTCGGCGTGCGCATGGCCGGCATCGAGGCCACTGTGTCGACGCTGAGCGGTGGCAACCAGCAGAAGGTTGCTATCGCCAAGCAGCTGTCCGTCAGTCCCAAGGTCATCATCATGGACGAGCCGACGCGCGGGATCGATGTCGGCGCCAAGGTCGAGATTCACCGGCTGCTGCGCCAGCTAGCTGGCAGCGGTGTCGGCGTCATCATCATCTCGTCCGAACTGCCGGAGCTGATTGGCTTGTGCGACCGCGTTCTTGTGGTGCGCGAAGGCAGGATCGCCGGCGAACTCGCCGCCAGCGAGCTCGGCGAGGAAGCCATCATCATGCTCGCCTCGGGCGTCCAGGACAGTTCAATTCAAAGGCAGGCCCAGAATGTCGCCTAGGGAATCAGGAGAAGCGCTCGTGCACGCCGAGATCAAGTCCGCCGGGCGGCGCATCAACTTCGCTCACCTCGCCTCGATGCGCGAGGCCGGGCTGATCGTCATCATCCTGGCGCTGTGCATCGCCATGAGCTTCGCCTCGCCGCACTTCCTGACATGGGGCAATTTCCGCGCCATGCTGATGAGCTTCTCCATCGAAGGCATCGTCGTCGTCGGCATGACCGTCCTGCTCATCGTCGGCGGCATCGACCTTTCCGTCGGCTCGGTCGTGTGTTTCTCGATGGTGGTCTCGGGTGCGCTGTTCCTCGCCGGGCTCGATCCCTGGACGGCAAGCCTGATCGGCATCGGCGTCAGCGCGCTGATCGGCGCGGCCATGGGCTTCTTCGTGACCGTGATAGGGCTCAATCATTTCATCACGTCGCTGGCCGCCATGGTCATCGTGCGCGGCATGTGCCTGGTGGTCACCAAGGGCACGCCGCTGTCGCTGTTCACCTTGCCGCCGGCCTTCAAGGCCATCGGCCAGGGCAGTTTCAACAACATCCCCTATGTCATCCTGATCTTCATCGTCGTGGTGGCGATCTTCGACTTCCTGCTGCGTCGCGCCACGGCCTTCCGCAAGGTTTTCTACACCGGCTCCAACGAGAAGGCCGCGCAGTTCTCCGGCATCAGGACCAATCAGGTGAAGTTCTGGGTCACGGTGCTGTGCTCGACCCTCGCCGGAGTGGCCGGCGTCATCTACATGGCGCGCTTCGGCGCGGCGACGCCGACCTTCGGCGCCGGCATGGAGCTCAACATCATCGCCGCGGCCGTCATCGGCGGCGCCTCGCTGAATGGCGGCTCGGGCACCATCTTCGGGGCGATCCTCGGCATGGCTCTGCTGTCGGTGGTGACGAGCTCGCTTATCCTGCTCGATGTCTCGGTCTATTGGCAGGACATGATCAAGGGATGCATCCTGCTGGCAGCGGTGTCGATCGATCACTTCCTGCACCGCAAGAAGTCCTGAACCTCAAAGGCGGCGAAACAAGACCATGGCCCCTCCCAACACCCGCGACGACATCGCCGCTGTTCGTCAGATGCACCAGGCGCTTGTCCTGCATTATGTCGAAGGCAAGACCCAGGCCGAGATCGCCGGGGAACTCGGCATCTCGCACGCGACCGTCAACCGGCTGATCAAGCGCGGTCACCAGCTTGGTCTCGTCGAGATCAAGATCAAGTCGCCGATCGACCATCTGGTCGACCTGGAAGCGCGGCTGGTGGCGCTGGGCGGCATCGAGCGGGCGATGGTGGTGCCGTCGGTCTCCGAAAATCCGCACACCGCCCTGCAGCGGGTCGGCGAGGCTGCGGCTGGGCTGCTGCTCGACACCATCAAGGACGGCGACACCATCTCGATCACCGGCGGCAAGGGCGTCAGCGCGCTGGTCGCCGGTCTCAAGCCGGGGCGCCGCTACGACGTCGAAATCATTCCCGCCACCGGGCTGGTGCAGGGCAAGCACTACACCGATGTCAACCACGTCGCCTCGCTGATGGCCGACAAGCTCGGCGGCCGCGCCTATCAGATCCATGCGCCGTTGTTTGCGGACACCGCGCAGCAGCGCGAGATGCTGATGGGCATCAGCTCCGTCGCAGACGTGTTTCGCAAGGCGCGCGAGGCCGATGTCGCGGTGGTGGGTGTCGGCTCCATCCTGACCGACGATTCCAGTTACTACGATTTGCATCCGTCCTCGAATGCCGATCGCCAGGCGATCGAGAAGTCCGGGGCAACAGGCGAGCTGCTCGCCCATCTCATCGATCGCCGGGGCAAGCTTTGCAACTACTCGCTCAACCGTTCGTTGGTCTCGCTGACGCTTGACGAGTTCGCGACCATCCCGCGCTCGATCGGCATTGCAAGTGGCGCCAGCAAGGTCGCGCCGATCCTCGCCGCAATGCGCGGAAATCATCTCGACACCATCGTCACGGACGAGGCCACGGGGCTCCAGATCCTCGAGCTGGCCGAACAGGAGGCAGCATGAATTCTCGACAGATCCAGCGGCAGATCGGCAAGTCCGGCATATCGGCGTCGGCCGTGGGCCTGGGCACCTGGGCGATTGGCGGATGGATGTGGGGCGGCACCGACGAAAAGGAGTCGGTGCGGGCGATCGAAGCCTCGATCGATGCCGGCCTCAGCCTGATCGACACAGCGCCGGCCTACGGTCTTGGCCGCAGCGAGGCGATCGTCGGCACCGCCATCAAGGGCAAGCGCGACAAGGTGGTGATCGCGACCAAATGCGGGCTGAACTGGCATTCGGGCAAGGGCGGGCATTTCTTCGACCAGGACGACAAGCCAGTGCATCGCTATCTCGGCGCCGACGGCATCGCCTATGAGGTCGAGCAGAGCCTGCGGCGTCTCGGCACCGATCATATCGACCTCTACATCACCCATTGGCAGGACCCGACGACGCCGATCGCCGAGACGATGGCGGTATTGGAAAAGCTCAAGGCAGCCGGCAAGATCCGCGCCATCGGCGCCAGCAATATCAGCGCCGAGGATCTCGGCCACTATATCGATGCCGGCCAGCTCGATGCGATCCAGGAGCGCTATTCGATGATCGACCGCGACATCGAGAGCAGCC
Source organism: Mesorhizobium sp. M7A.F.Ca.US.002.01.1.1 (assembly GCF_004022955.1). Lineage (NCBI taxonomy): Bacteria > Pseudomonadati > Pseudomonadota > Alphaproteobacteria > Hyphomicrobiales > Phyllobacteriaceae > Mesorhizobium > Mesorhizobium sp. M7A.F.Ca.US.002.01.1.1. The sequence continues at coordinate 5,412 of NZ_RZQE01000211.1, forward strand.
TGCTGCCGATCACTCGCCGCCATGACATCGCCACGCTCAGCTATTCGTCGCTGGCGCTGGGGCTGCTCACCGGCACGGTCGACCCCGGCCGCACATTCGGCGGCGACGACCAGCGCAAGGACAACCCGCGCTTTTCCACGGCCAACCGACAGAAGGTGGCAAAGCTGAAGGAGGCCATCGCCCCTATCGCCGAGAGCCACCAGGCGTCGACCGCGCAGATCGTCATCGCCTGGACGCTCGCCCAGCCGGGCATCACCTTCGCGCTGTGCGGCGCGCGCAATCCCGAACAGGCGCTCGACAATGCGCGGGCCGGGGAGATCACGCTTGCGGCAGGCGAGCTTGCGGCAATCGACGCCGCGGCAGCCGCGCATCTCACCGCGATGGATGCCTGAGAAAAAAAGGCAACAGCCCCGATGAACCGTAGCCATACGTTAGCCGGTCTGCGCGACCGGCCTGATATCGCCGTGCTCGTCATCGGTGGCGGCATCAACGGCATCAGCGTCTTTCGCGAACTGGCGCTGCAAGGCGTCGATGTCGTACTGGCGGAAAAGGGCGATTATTGCAGCGGCGCCAGCGCCGCCCTTTCACGCATGGTGCATGGCGGCCTGCGTTATCTCGAAAACGGCGAATTCAAACTGGTGCGCGAATCGCTGCTCGAACGTGACCGGCTGCTGAGGAATGCCCCGCACTATGTGGTCCCGTTGCCGACGACGGTGCCGATCTTCGACATTTTCTCCGGCCTTGCCAACGGTGCGGTGCGTTTCCTGGGTCTGACGCGGCGGCCGAGCCGGCGTGGTGCGCTGGTCATCAAGACCGGCCTTGCCATGTACGACCTGTTCACCGCCGCACGGCGTTTGATGCCGACGCACAGGTTCAGGGGCCGCGCCGAAACCTTGAGAAAATGGCCGGCGATCAATCCGGCGATCCGCAATTCGGCGACCTATTACGACGCCTGGGTGAGCCGGCCCGAACGCCTCGGCCTGGAGATGCTGCTGGACGCCACGGCGAGCGCGGCGAACGCCCGCGCCTTGAACTACGCTCTGGTATCGTCGACAGGTGATAGCCTCGCCATTACCGACACGCTGACGGGCGAACAACTGCCGGTACGGGCGCAATTGGTCATCAACGCTACTGGCGGCTGGATCGACCTGACCAACAAGGCCATCGGGGCGGCGGCGCAGACGATGATGGGCGGCACCAAGGGCTCGCATCTCATCGTCGACAATGCAGAACTGTTCGACGCGCTCGGCGGCCATATGGTCTATTACGAGAACGAGGACGGGCGCATCTGCATCCTGTTTCCCTATCTCGGCAAGGTGCTGATCGGCTCGACCGACATCCGGGTCGACGATCCGGACAAGGTCCGTTGCGAGGAGGACGAGCAGCGCTACATCCTGCAGTCGCTCGCCTTTGTATTCCCGTCGATCAAAGTAGCTGAAAACCAGATCGTGTTCCGCTTCGCCGGCGTGCGACCCTTGCCCGCCAGCGAGGACAGTTTTACCAGCCGCATACCGCGCGATCATTTTTGCGAGTTCGTAGAAGCGAGCGGGCGCCTGCCGGCGACACTGTGCATGATCGGCGGCAAGTGGACCACCTTCCGTTCGTTTGGAGCGCTGGCCGCCGACATGGTACTGAAGCGGCTCGGCCTCGCGCGCAGCCAGGGAACGCAGGACATGGCCATCGGTGGCGGCCGTGATTTTCCGGCCGACCCGGACGCCTGGTGCGCGTCATCCGCCGCCGAGCATGGCCTGACGGTCGAGCGCGCGCAAACGCTTCTGCAGCGCTATGGCACGTCGGCCAGGGATTTCGTTTCGCACCCGGCGGGCGAACAGATGCTGCCGCAGTCGGACTATTCGGCAAGCGAGATGGGGCGCATCATCGAGCGCGAGCAGGTCGAGTGCCTTGCCGACCTGTTCTTGCGCCGCACCACCATCGCCATTTCAGGCGGTCTCAGCTTCGACCTCGTCAACGCCGTTCTCGACATGCTGGCGGCGCACAAGGACTGGAGCGCCAGCGAGGCTGCCACCGAGCGCTCGACCTTCCTCGCCTTGCTGGCCGACCGGCACGGCATCGACCTCCAGACACATCAAAGGAGCGCCCTATGCGCGTAAACAAGAAAGTCCGTATGAACCGGCTGTTCGGCGGCGGCCGCTGCCTCGACGTCGCCATCGATCATGGCGTCTGCAACGAGCCGAGTTTCCTTGCCGGGCTGGAAGACATGGCCAGCGTGGTCAACCAGCTGGTCAAGGCCGGCCCCGACGCCATCCAGATGAACTACGGCCAGGCCGACCTGCTGCAGGCCGTGCCTGGCAAGGACAAGCCGGCGCTGGTGATGCGCATCGACATGGGCAATCCCTATAACAGGATACGCCACCGGGCGATGTGGGCGGTGCTGCAGAACGAAGCCGAGCCCTTGCTTGGCGCCATCGAGATGGATGCGGCTTGCGTCGTGGTCAATCTGTTCATGCTACCCGACGAGCCGGACCTGTTCCGGCAATGCGTGCAGAACATCGCCCGCGTGCGCGCCGGTTGCGAGAAATACGGCCTGCCGCTGATGATCGAGCCGCTGGCCATGCTGCCGGTCACCGAGCATGGCGGCTACATGGTCGACGGCGACGCCGATAAGATCGTCACCTTGACCCGGCTTGCCCGCGAGATGGGTGCCGATATCGTCAAGGCCGACCCGACCACCGATCCCAACGACTTCCACCGCGTCGTCGAGGCGGCGCGCTGCCCGGTGCTGGTGCGCGGCGGCGGCAAGGAGGATCTGCGTGCCGTGTTCGACAAGTCGGCCGCCTTGATGGCACAGGGTGCGCTTGGCATGGTCTATGGCCGCAACATCTACCAGCATGCCAACCCGAGCGCTGTCGTGCGCGGGCTGATGGCAATCATTCACGACGATGCCGATGGCGGCGCAGCCTGGGATCTGTACAACCAGGCATAGGCTGCGGTCTCGGGAGGCGCCAATGGCAAGCTATATCCTCGGTCTCGATGCCGGCAACACCGTCATCAAGGCCATCCTCTTCGACCTGTCGGGCCGCGAACTGGCATTCGCCGCCCGTGACGGCCGCTCGTCCATGCCAAAGCCCGGACATGTCGAACGCGACCTCGACGAACTCTGGCGCAATTCGGTCTCGGTCATTGGTCAATGCATCGCTGAAGCCGGTATCGACGCCGGCGAGATCGTCGCCATCGGCTGCGCCGGCCATGGCAACGGGCTCTACGCGCTCGATCGTGCGGGCGCGCCATTGATCGGCATCCAGTCGCTCGACACACGCGCCGTCGACATCGTTGCTGAGTGGGCAGAACAGAATGTCGGCGACCGCACCTACGCCCACTGCCTGCAGCGGCCGTGGGCGGCGCAGACGCCGACCCTGCTTGCCTGGCTCAAGCGCTTTTCGCCGGCTTTGTTTGCCAGCATCGGAACTGTGTTCTTGTGCAAGGATTTCGTCGTCAACCGCCTGACAGGTGCGCGCAGCAGCGATACTTCAGATATGTCGGGCTGCGGCCTGCTGCAGATGCAGGACCGCCGCTACGAGCCGGACCTGCTTGCCGCCTATGGGCTCGGCGATTGCATGGACCTGTTGCCGCCAGTGCTGGAATCGGCCGACATTGCCGGCCATGTCAGCGCGGAGGTGGCGGCCCTGACGGGACTGCGCGCCGGCACGCCGGTCGTCGCCGGGCTGTTCGATGTCGTCGCCAGCGCGGTCGGTTCGGGCGTGACCAGAACCGGTGCCGCCTCGGTCATCGCCGGAACCTGGAGCATCAACCAGGTCATCACCGACAAGCCGATCCGCGACCCTTCGATCTTCATGCTGTCGACTTTCGATCGCCAGCGCTATCTGGCGATCGAATCCAGTGCCACCTCGGCCGCCAATCTCGAATGGATCGTTCGCGAATTCCTCGAACATGGCGGCGAAGCCGGCAAGTCGCCATTCGAATTGTGCAGCGAACTGGTGGCGTCCGTCGATCCCAACAGCGACATCCCGATCTATCATCCCTTCCTTTATGGCTCGCAGCAGAATGGCCATGCGCGCGCCGGCTTCTACGGCATCGCCGGCTGGCACAGCCGAGCCCATCTGCTGCGTGCGCTGTTCGAGGGGGTCGCCTTCGAGCATAAGCGCCATGTCGAGACCTTGCACAAAGCGGGCGCCGATTTCGACCAGGTGGTGCTGTCCGGCGGCGGCTCGCGCAGCAGCGTCTGGCCGCAGATTTTCGCCGATGTGCTCGGCGTGCCCGTCACCGTGGCGCGCAGCCGCGAAACCGGCGCGCTGGGAGCGGCGATCGCGGCGGGCACCGGCGTCGGCATTTTCGCGGACTACAGTGCCGGTGCAACCGCCA
>NZ_RZQE01000212.1:0-9722 GCF_004022955.1 Mesorhizobium sp. M7A.F.Ca.US.002.01.1.1
AATGTGTCTTGGGCGATGTCCTCCCTGTTCAAATCCGAAGTGGTCGTCGCTGATCTCGATCTGGCTTTCGGCACCGCCAACATCAATTTCGACCAGGATCCGGCGCAAGGCATTGCCGAGGCGGTGTTTTCACCGGAACGCATCGATGAAGTCTATCTCGACCGGCTGCTGACCCAGTGCGCCGAGCATCTGTCGCTGCTGGCGGCGCCTTCGACGCTCGAACGGGTCTATGATTTCGATCCAGAGGCCTTCGTTCAGCTCATCGACACCGCCCAGCGCAGCGTGCCGCTTCTGGTGCTCGACGTCCCCCATGCCTGGACGGGCTGGACCAAGAACACCTTGGTCAAGGCCGACGAGATCGTCATCACCGCGACACCGGAACTTGCCAATCTGCGCAACACCAAGAACCTCATCGATATGCTCAAGCGGCTTCGTCCCAATGATCCGCCGCCCAAGCTTATCATCAACCAGGCCGGCGTCCCGAAACGCCCGGAGATTTCGCCGGCCGATTTCGCCGAGCCGCTCGGTCTGTCGCCAATGTCGGTCATTGCTTTTGATCCATTGCTGTTCGGCAATGCTGCCAACAACGGACGCATGCTTGGCGAAATGGATGCCAAGAACCCGATCGTCGCAATGATCAACGAAATGGCGCATGTGCTGACCGGGCGCAGCGAAATCAAGATCAGGAAGAAGGCCGGGCTCGGCAGCCTGCTCGGCAAGCTCTCGCGCAACAAGAAGTGACGCTTCAGCAGTGGAATCGGTAGTCGATCATGTTTGGTAAAAGAGGCAGCGACGACGGCAACCGGTTCACGCCGGAATTTCGCCAGCCAGCACCGGCGCCTGTTGCGCCGCCGGCTGCAGGTTCCGTGGACACGGCGGTTCTGACACGGCCCGCGGCGCCAAGCGCGCCTGTCGCGCCGCCGGCGCGCCGTGCGGTCGAGGCACCGCCATTGGCGCCTGAGCCGAAGCGGGCACAGCGCGAAAAAAGCGAAACCTATTACGATACCAAGAGCCAGGTCTTCTCCGCACTCATCGACACCATAGATCTGTCGCAGCTTTCCAAGCTTGATCCTGAAAGTGCGCGCGAGGAAATCCGCGATATCGTCAACGACATCATCGCGATCAAGAACTTCGCAATGACGATCGCCGAGCAGGAAGAGCTGCTCGAGGACATCTGCAACGACGTGCTCGGCTATGGGCCGCTCGAGCCGCTGCTCGCCCGCGACGACATCGCCGACATCATGGTCAACGGCTCCAGGAACGTCTACATCGAGGTCAACGGCAAGGTCGAACAGACCGGCATCCGCTTTCGTGACAACCAGCAGCTCCTCAACATCTGCCAGCGCATCGTCAGCCAGGTTGGCCGCCGCGTCGACGAATCCAGCCCGATCTGCGACGCGCGCCTCCCCGATGGCTCCCGCGTCAACGTCATCGCGCCGCCGCTCTCCATCGATGGCGCCACGCTCACCATCCGCAAATTCAAGAAGGACAAGCTGACGCTCGACCAACTGGTCAAGTTCGGCGCCATCTCGCCGCAGGGCGCCGAAGTTCTCAAGATCATCAGCCGTGTTCGCTGCAACATCGTGATCTCGGGCGGTACCGGTTCGGGCAAGACCACGCTGCTCAATTGCCTGACCAACTATATCGACCGCGAGGAGCGCGTCATCACCTGCGAAGACTCGGCCGAGCTGCAATTGCAGCAGCCGCATGTGGTGCGCCTCGAAACCCGCCCGCCCAATCTGGAGGGCGAGGGTGAGGTGACGATGCGCGACCTGGTCAAGAACTGCCTGCGCATGCGGCCCGAGCGCATCATCGTCGGCGAAGTGCGCGGACCCGAAGTGTTCGATCTTCTGCAGGCGATGAACACCGGCCATGACGGCTCGATGGGCACGATCCACTCGAACAGCCCGCGCGAATGCCTGAACCGCATCGAATCCATGATTGCCATGGGCGGTTATTCGCTGCCGCAGAAGACAGTGCGCGAAATCGTCGTCGGTTCCATCGACGTGATCATCCAGGCAGCGCGCCTGCGCGACGGATCGCGCCGCATCACCCACATCACCGAGGTGATCGGGATGGAAGGCGACGTCATCATCACGCAGGATATCGTCCTCTACAACATCAAGGGTGAGGACGCCAACGGCCGGCTGTTGGGTGAGCACGTATCGACCGGCATCGGCCGTCCGCATTTCTGGGAGCGTGCACGCTATTACGGCGAGGAGCAGCGTCTCGCCATTGCGCTCGAGGCGATGGAGAAACGCGCTGACTGACGTCTGCTGGGGTGTAAGGGTTCGGGCCAATGTTTGGAATTGACGGCACAGTACTGGCGTTTGTCGTGCTCGCCGGCTTCAGCGCCGGCGCCGTCGCTTATGCATTTCTGTTCACCCGGATCAGCAACGAGAAACAGGTCGGCAAGCGGCTCGAAACAATCAGGACCGCCGAGACGGATCGCTCCGTCGTCAAGGCCTCGCGCGACCGCGTGGCGGAAGCCGCCAAGCGGCGCAAATCGGTTCAGGATTCTCTCAACGAACTCGACGCCAAGCAGAAAACCAAGGACAGCCGCGTCAAGAAGCCGCCGCTGAAAGCCCAGCTTCGTCAGGCCGGCCTCAAGACCACCATCGAGCGTTTCTATATATATTCCGCAATATGCGGTATCGTTTTGACGATGGCCGCTTTCGTGGCCGGAGCCCCGCTGATCGCCTTGCCGGGCGTGCTGCTGGCCGGGGGGCTGGGCCTGCCGCGCTGGTTCGTCACGTTTCGCCGCGCCCGCCGGGTCAAGGCATTCCTCAACGAATTTCCAAACGCGCTCGACATCATCGTGCGCGCGGTCAAATCCGGCCTGCCGCTGAACGATGCCGTGCGCCTGATCGCCAACGAATCGCCCGAACCCGTGAAGACCGAGTTTCGCCGCATCGTCGATTCACAGCAGATGGGCCTCTCTATCCCCGACGCGACCTTGCGCATGCCCGAAACCATGCCTTGCACCGAGGCAAGCTTCTTCGGCATCGTTATCCAGATTCAATCGCAAGCCGGCGGCAATCTCTCCGAGGCGCTGGGCAATCTTTCGCGCGTGCTTCGCGATCGCAAGAAGATGAAAGCCAAGGTCGCGGCGCTGTCGATGGAAGCGAAGGCATCCGCCGCGATCATCGGGGCGCTGCCCTTCATCGTCGCCTTTCTCGTCTACCTGTCGAGCCCGGCCTACCTGATGCCGCTGTTCAACACCAGCGTCGGAAACCTGATCCTTGGTTGCTCTGCGGTCTGGATGTCGATCGGCATCCTGGTGATGCGCAAGATGATGAACTTCGAAGTCTAGGATGCTGGCATGACCGAGCAAGTCATCAAGACCCTGACGGATCCGAGCTTCCTGATCGCGATGCTGGTCGCGATAGCGGTGTTTGCGACCGTCTTCACCTTGCTGCCGGCGTTTGGCGGAAACCAGCTCAAGTCACGCATGAAATCCGTTGCGCTGGAGCGCGACGAACTGCGTGCGCAACAGCGCGCCCGGCTTGCGGTCGAGGCCGACCGCCGTCGCAAGGGCTTGCGTGAGGAACAGTCGATCGGCATGCGCAACATCGTCGACCGGCTGGATCTGAGACGCGCGCTCGCCGATGAAGGCACCTTGCAGAAACTCAAGGTGGCCGGTTTTCGTGGACAGAATCCGCTGACGCGGTTTCTTTTCTTCCGTCTCGTGCTTCCTTTTGTCGGTTTCGCGCTGGCCGCAATCTACATTTTCGTGCTCGGAGGACTGCCCGACAAGCCATTGGTCATCAGGCTGTTCGTCTGCATCCTCGTTGCTTACGGCGGCTTTTACGCGCCGGTCATCTACGTCAACAACCGCGCCACCAAGCGCAAGCAGTCGATCCAGATGGCATGGCCGGATGGGCTCGATCTGATGCTGATCTGCGTCGAATCGGGCATGTCGGTGGAAGCAGCATTGCGCAAGGTCGCCGACGAGATCGGCGCGCAATCGGTGGCGCTGGCGGAAGAGTTCATCCTCACCAATGCCGAGCTTTCCTATCTGCCGGAGCGCAAGCAGGCCTACGAGAACCTGGCAAGCCGCACCGGCCTGGATTCGGTCAAGTCGGTGTCGCAGGCGCTCGTCCAGGCCGAGCGTTACGGCACGCCGGTGGCGCATGCACTGCGCGTGCTTGCCGCCGAAAGCCGCGACATGCGCATGAATGCGGCCGAGAAGAAGGCGGCCGCCCTGCCGCCAAAACTTACCGTGCCGATGATCCTGTTTTTCCTGCCCGTGCTTTTCGCCATCATCCTGGGTCCCGCCGGCATTCAGGTCAGCCAACGCGGTATCTTCGGCGATCATGCGGCGCCGGCAACAAACGCCCAGTAGCGGCAAGGCAAATTCCTGCAGTACACTTCAAACGAAGAGGCCGCGCTGCATGCAGCGCGGCCTCTTCGTTGGGGCATCGGAATTGTGGTCTCAGTTGGTTGCGGATTTCGGCTTGTCCTGGTCCTTGAGCTGGCTCCAGGCGTTCTGTTGGGCCAGCATCTGCCTGAGATAGGCGACATTTGCCTGCGCCTGTTCGGGCGACAGTTCCTGTGAGGCGATCTTCTCGGCCTCGTCGAACCGGCCTTGCAGGCCGACGACCAGCGCCAGGTTCTGGCGGACCCGGCTGTCCGCATTCGGCTGTTGCGCGGCCGAGCGCATATAGGTTTCGGCGGTGCGCAGATCACCTTCCAGCACATACGACATGCCAAGATTGGAGAGCACGGAAGGCTCGTTCGGCTTGAGGTCGAGCGCCTTGCGGTAAAGCTGGCGCGCATCGTCCTTCTGGCCGGTCTGGTCGAGAATGGCCGCTTCCGCCGACACCAGCCTCCAGTCGGGATATTCCGGTGTCTGAGCGCGGCGCACGGCGTCGAGCGCCGCCTCGAACTGGCCATTGGCGGCCAGCGCCTTGCCGTAGGAGGCAAGCACGTCACGATCCTTGGGCAAAGCGATGGCGAGTTTGCGCATCACGGCCAGCGACTGGTCGGCGTCGCCATCCATCTGCAACGCCGCCGCATAGTTCGTCGCTATCCGCTTGTCGTTGGGGTTCTTCGCGTAGGATTGGCCAAGTGCGCCGGTGGCATTGTGCAGTTCGCCGGCCGACATGCTTTCAAGCGGTTTGCCGCTGGTGCGTGCGATAGAGCCGGTGGAGAGCTTGTCGGTTCCGCAACCGGCGACGCCCGCCGTCAGCGCCAGCACAAGAGCCATGGTGATGAGCCGTTTTCCCCTGATATTGATCCTGCGGTTGGTCGGCATGGCACCCTAAGCCTCCATTCATGCGCGGCCATTGCGTGGCCGTCTTCCCTCTCGCAGAAATATTCTGTTAACCCTAACGGACGGTTAAGAACGGCGACTCACACGGAGAACATCGCATGCCTGTCGAACTCGTCGGGAAGACATTGCCGGGCGCGTTGCCGGTCCATCTGGTCGCCAGGGACGGTCTGGACGCGGCCGGTCTTGCGCCGGCCGCCATCGCCTGGGCCAGGGCCAACGGCTTTTCCGGCGAGGCAGGCAGGACACTGGTCGTGCCCGGCGAAAACGGGGCGCTCGGCGGCGCCTTGTTCGGTATCGGCGATGGCGAAGGCGCGCTTGCCCTCGGCGCATTGTCGAAAGCCTTGCCGGAAGGCGACTGGCATTTCGCCTTGGCGCCGGCCGAGGCCGAACTCGCGGCGATCGCGCTGCTGCTCGGCGGTTATGTCTTTACTCGCTACGGCAAGAAGCCAGGCAGGGCGCTGCGCTTCGGCCTGCCGGCCGACGTCGATGCCGGGCGCGTTCGCCGCATTGTCGATGGCGTCTTCCTGACACGCGATCTGGTCAACACGCCGACCAGCGATATGGGTCCGGAAGATTTGGAGCAGGCGGTGCGGACCCTGGCCGCCAGGCACAAGGCCGAAGTCTCGGTGATCAAGGGTGACGATCTCCTCGACCGGAACTTCCCGATGATCCATGCGGTCGGCCGTGCGTCGACCAGCGCACCGCGCTTGATCGACATGCGATGGGGGCAGCAAGACGCACCGAAGGTGACGCTGGTCGGCAAGGGCGTCTGCTTCGACACAGGCGGTCTCGACATCAAGCCATCGTCCGGCATGCTGCTGATGAAGAAGGACATGGGCGGTGCCGCCAATGTGCTTGGCCTCGCCTCGATGATCATGGCTGCCGGGCTGAATGTGCGGCTGCGCGTGCTCATTCCCGCGGTCGAGAATTCGATTGCCGGCAACGCCTTCCGGCCTGGCGACGTGCTGGTGAGCCGCAAGGGCATCACTGTCGAGATCGGCAACACGGATGCCGAGGGACGGCTGGTGCTGGCCGACGCGCTGGCGCTGGCCGACGAGGAGGAGCCGCAGCTTCTGGTCGACATGGCGACGCTGACCGGGGCTGCCCGTGTGGCGCTCGGCCCCGATCTGCCACCGTTCTACACCGGCGACGAAACGCTGGCATCCGATCTGGCGGAGGCTTCCGTCGCGACGGAGGATCCGCTGTGGCGCATGCCACTGTGGCGGCCCTACGATGCAAAACTGTCGTCGAAGATCGCCGACATCAACAATGTCACCACGGACGGTTTCGCAGGCTCGATCACAGCGGCGTTGTTCCTGAAGCGCTTCGTCGAAAAAACCGCGGGCTGGGCGCATTTCGACATCTTCGCCTGGAATCCGGCTGATCGTCCGCATGGCCCCGCCGGCGGCGAGGCACAGGGCATCCGCGCGCTGGAGCGGATCATCGCGAAACGCTATGGCTGACAGTCGCAGGCGAAAGACGGCAATCGCTTTGACTGAAACGGAACCGAAACAATTTGCCGTCATGCTGGCGCGATGTCGATTGCGATGCGCCCGAGCCAGGCCTTGCGACTGTGGCAGCAGGTGATGCTGTCGCAGGTGCGCGACGACGCGCCCGATCTGACCATGCGCCAGACGGCAATCCTGTTCACCATCTATCTCGATCCGCCGCCGCACACCGTGCGCGGGCTCGCCGCCCGGCTCAATGTCACCAAGCCGGTGATCACCCGCGCCCTTGACACGATGGGCGCTTTGAAACTCGTCTCGCGCCATCGCGACGAGCTCGACAAGCGCAATGTTCTGATCAGGCGCACGGTCGAGGGCGCGCTCTTTGTCGAGCGCTTCGGCGATGGTATCATCGCCAAGGCGCTCGAACTGCCGATGTGAGCGACCTTTTCAACAGAGTGCTCGATTTGACTGCCAGGGATGCCCGCCTTCACGCTTTTCGCTCCGACCTTGCCGATGCACGGCTGAAGGGTGAGGTCGCCGCTGACCGCTTCGTCGCCGGCCGGCCGGCGCGGGTCATCGCGTCAGTGGCCGATATGCGCAAGGCGCCGCGGGCGGATGCCGGCGTCAACACGCAAGCCCTGTTCGGCGACGATGTCCTGGTCTTCGATGTCGCCGAAGGCTGGGCCTGGGTCCAGGCCGAACGCGACGGCTATGTCGGCTATGTCGCCGACACGATGCTGGGCAAACGGGACCATACGCCGACGCACATCGTCTGCGTGCCGCGCACCTTCCTCTATCCCGCGCCGGATCTGCGCTTTCCGATCGCCGGACAATTGTCGATGGGATCGACGGTGACGGTGACGGAGGCGGCCGAGACGCGCGGTACGCACTATGCGGTCCTGCCGTCCGGCGAGGCGCTGATCGCAGGTCACCTGCGGCCGCTCAGTGAAGCTGCCTCCGACTATGTCGCGGTTGCCGAGGCGTTTCTAGGAACACCCTATCTCTGGGGTGGCACTTCCGGTTTCGGCATCGACTGTTCGGGGCTGGTGCAACTGGCGATGCGCATGGCCGGCAGAGACGTGCTGCGCGATTCCGACATGCAGGCTGCGGCCCTTGGCGAGCCGCTGGAACCGGGACCTGATTTCTCCGGCTTGCGACGCGGCGATCTGGTGTTCTGGAAGGGCCATGTCGCCGTGATGACCGATGCCGACACGATGATCCACGCCAACGGCCACACCATGCTGGTGTCGCGCGAAGGCCTGAAGGATGCGGTTGATCGCATCGGTTATCTCTATGGTGGCCCGACAGGGTTCAGGAGGCCGTAGCCTTTCTTCCTTCGCCCCGTTCACGGGGAGAAGGTGCCCGAAGGGCGGATGAGGGACAGCGCCAGCATTGAGAGGTTCGCGCCGCCCCCCACCTGCCTGCCGGCATCCTCTCCCCGTACTGGGGCGAGGAAAGCTCACCTCGATCACCTTTTGTTCCGATTTTCCTTGGCGTTCGCGCGCCGTCGCGCTACCTCTGGCGGGTGACAGTTGAGCCGCGCCTTGCCGAACAGAATGCCGCCGTGGCCCTGCCCGAACCATTCCTCAGATGGTTTGGCGAGAAAGGCTGGTCGCCGCGCGCCCATCAGATCGAACTTCTGGCGAAGGCCCAGGCCGGTCAGTCGGTACTGCTGATCGCGCCGACCGGCGCCGGCAAGACGCTGGCCGGCTTCCTGCCTTCGCTGACCGAACTGGCCAACCGGCCAAAGAGAAAGCCGGGCCAGGCGCAGCGCGGTATCCACACGCTCTACATCTCGCCGTTGAAGGCGCTTGCCGTCGATATCGAGCGTAATCTCGGCAAGCCGGTGGAAGAGATCGGGCTGCCCGTCACCATCGAGACGCGCACCGGCGACACGCCGGCGCACAAGCGCCAGCGCCAGAAACTGGTGCCGCCCGATATCCTGCTGACCACACCCGAACAACTGGCGCTGCTGATTGCGGCCGGCGATGCCAGACGCTTCTTCGAAGATCTGCGCTACGTCGTGCTCGACGAGCTGCATTCGCTGGTGACATCGAAACGCGGGCATCTGCTGGCGCTCGGCCTGGCACGGTTGCGCAGCTTTGTCCCTGGTCTGCAAACCATCGGGCTATCGGCGACGGTGGCCGAACCGGACGAGTTGCGGCGCTGGCTGGTCAGCCAGAATCCACCCAAGGGTTCGACAGGCCATGACATGGCCGAACTGATCGTCGTCACCGGGGGTGCGAAACCGGAGATTTCCATCCTCGACTCCGAAGAGCGCGTGCCATGGGCGGGACATTCGGCGCGCTACGCCACGCCGGAAATCTATCGCGAGATCAAACGCCACAAGACGACACTGCTGTTCGTCAACACCCGCAGCCAGGCGGAGCTGCTTTTCCAGGAATTGTGGCGGGTCAACGAGGACACCCTGCCGATCGCGCTGCATCACGGCTCGCTCGACGTCGCCCAGCGCCGGCGGGTCGAGAAGGCGATGGGCGAAAACGCGCTGCGCGCCATCGTCGCCACCTCGACGCTCGATCTCGGCATCGACTGGGGCGATGTCGATCTGGTCGTGCATGTCGGCGCGCCAAAGGGGGCGAGCCGGCTGGCACAGCGCATCGGCCGTGCCAATCACCGCATGGACGAGCCGTCCAAGGCGATCCTCATCCCCGCCAACCGCTTTGAGGTGCTGGAATGCCGGGCCGCCCTCGACGCCAACTATTTAGGCGCGCAGGACACGCCTCCGTTGATCAATGGCGGGCTCGATGTGCTGGCCCAGCATGTGCTCGGCTGCGCCTGCGGCGCGCCGTTCCGTGCCGATGACCTGTACGAGGAGGTGCGAACGGCAGCACCCTATGTCAGCCTCGACCGGCCGACATTCGACCGCGTCATCGATTTCGTTGCCACCGGCGGCTATGCGCTCAAGAATTACGAACGCTACGCCCGCATCCGTTTGAACAAGGACGGGTTGTGGCGGGGGTCTACACAGCGCCGCGCCC
>NZ_RZQE01000213.1:0-9695 GCF_004022955.1 Mesorhizobium sp. M7A.F.Ca.US.002.01.1.1
CTGCCCCTACTGTCTTACTGCCCTATTCCCTTACTCCCCTAGAGCAATCAAATGCCTTCACCGGCAAGTTCCTCCGAAATCGTGCCGACCTGGTCCTGGGCGCTGCGCATCATCGGATAGATGGCCAGCACCTTTTGCCAGGCCTCGAGCGCCGATTGCTTGTGGCCGGTCAACGCCATGATCTGCGCCAGGCCGGACAGCGCACCGAAATGGCGCGGCTCGAGCTGCAGCGTATGGTCGATGTCGGACATCGACTTGCCGTAGTTCTTCATCATGAAATGGACGGTGGCGCGCCGGTTCCAGCCCTCGGCATAAGTAGGCTGCAAAGTCACCACCTGGTCGAGGAAATCGAGCGCGACGTCGAACTTCTGGCCCTCGACGGCTTTTTGCGACCATTGCATCATCAGGTCGATCGAGGCGCTGCCGGATTGCGACCACTCGCTCCAGATGTTGCCGGCGATGCGCTCCGCCGCCTTTTCGTTGCGTTCGCGTTTCAAGTCGCTGAACAGCTGATCGAGGCGGGCTTGTTTCGTCGTTGGGGCGGGCGGCGCATCCTGAGTGGACGGCGGCGCGACAGCACCATCCGCCCATGCCGGGCCATAAATGACGCCGGAAACAAGCAGAGATGTCAAAAATGCAAAAGGAATCCGCATCGCCGGACTCTAGTCCCGGGCGAGAGAACGTCAAACTGAATTTGGCGTGAAAAGGCCGGCAGACGGCGACAAGCATCAAATGGGCGGAGGCGACAGCCTCCTGCCCGAAAACTCAGCCCTGACGTGCCTTGTAGCGCGGGGCGGTCTTGTTGATGATGTAGATGCGGCCCTTGCGGCGAACCAGCTGGTTGTCGCGGTGACGCGCCTTCAGCGCCTTGAGCGAATTCTTGATCTTCATGGTCTTGCCTGTCGGTGTGGACCCGGTTGGGTCGAAATTTTAAGGCGCGCCAGAAGACGCGCCTTTGAACTGTGGGTGGCTCATAAACGAGGAGCCTTGTCCCTGTCAACCGCAAGCGTGCTCCATAGCGGCTGTGAATCATCCCTGTCATCAATTATCCGCCATGTCTGCCTTGCGGCATTGCGCGGCCCTGGGCCGGCTGGGATGATGCGGTCGCCGTGAAATGATTTGGAGACGACTATGCGCCGGATGTTCCTGGCCGCCTGCCTTGTCCTGCTGGCGGCAGCTTCGGTTGCGCGCGCGCAGGAATGCGACCGCAGCGACGACAGCCAGCAAATGATGAACATCTGTGCCGGCGAGGATTACCAGGCGGCCGACGCCAGGCTCAACACGGCCTATCAGAACCTCACCAGCTCGGACGATGCCAACGGCAAGAGATTGCTGCAGGTGGCGCAACGCGCCTGGATCACTTTTCGCGATGCCGAGTGCGCGCATTCCACCGCCGCCAGCGAAGGCGGATCGATCCATTCGATGGAAGTTTCGCAATGCCTGACCCAGATTGACCAATGACCGCGTCAAGCAGCTCGCTGCCGCGGCCAATTGCGAGGAAGGCGATGGGAGTTGCGCCAATACAGGGCAGGACGAGAGCGACGACGCGCAGTAGGCAACCTTATGAGGCGCGACGTCTGATCCGAGTGAAATGACCCATCTTGCGGCCGGGCCGCGCTTCGGTCTTGCCGTAGAGATGCAGCATCAGATCGGGCTCGGCGAGAAGCTCCGGGACGCGCAGCACATCGTCGCCGATCAGGTTTTCCATCACGCAGTCGGAATGGCGGTCCGGGCCGCCGAGCGGCAGGCCGGCGATGGCGCGGATATGCTGCTCGAACTGCGAAACGACACAGGCGGCTTCCGTCCAATGGCCGGAATTGTGCACGCGCGGCGCGATCTCGTTGGCCAGCAGCGAGCCATCGGCCAGCACGAAGAACTCGACGCCGATGACACCGACATAGTCGAGCGCCGCAAGGATCTTCGATGCGGCCGTTCGGGCTGCTTGCGCCGTCTCCGGCATAATGGCGGCCGGCAAGGTCGATGTGTGGAGAATGCCGTTGCGATGGATATTCTCGGCTGGATCGTAGGCGACAACCGCACCGTCCAGCCCACGCGCCGCGATCACCGATATCTCGCGCTCGAACGGCACGAAGGACTCCAGAATCAGCGGCACATTGCCCATCGCCTCGCATGTGCCGGCAAAACCGCCGGCTTCCATGTTGCGGAAGACGCGCTGGCCCTTGCCGTCATATCCCATGCGCCGGGTCTTCAGGATGCCGCTGCCGTCGAATGCTTTCAGCGCCGCCGCCAGCTCGTCATCATTGTCGACGGTGTGGAAATCGGCGGTGGCAATGCCGATGCCGTTGAGGAATGTTTTTTCGTCCACCCGGTCCTGCGCCACTTCCAACGCACGCGCCGGCGGATAGACCGGAACCTTGGCCGCCAGCGCGCTGGCCGCTGCGACCGGGACGTTCTCGAACTCGTAGGTGATGACGGAACTTGACGCTGCCAGGTCGGCAAGGGCGGCCGGGTCGTCATAGGCGGCTGTTATCTGCCGGTTGGCGACCTGTGCGGCCGGGCAATCCGCTTGCGGCTCCAGCACCACGGTGCGGTAGCCGAGACGGGCGGCAGCAACAGCCAGCATGCGGCCGAGCTGGCCGCCGCCAATGATACCGATGGTCGATCCGGCGGGCAGGCTCACGGCGTATCCGTCGGTTCAGCCGCGACCTTGGCAGTCTGCGCGGCGCGCCAGGCATCCAGACGGACGGCAAGGCTGTCATCGTTCAGGGCCAGCACGGCGGCGGCCAAAAGGGCTGCGTTGGCGGCCCCAGCCTTGCCTATGGCCAGCGTTCCAACGGGAATGCCGGCTGGCATCTGGACGATGGACAGCAGCGAATCCTGCCCGGAAAGCGCTTTCGATTCCACCGGCACGCCGAACACCGGCAATGGCGTCATCGCCGCCGTCATGCCGGGCAGGTGTGCTGCACCGCCGGCGCCGGCGATGATCACCTGGTAACCGGCCGCCTTGGCGCCCTTGGCGAAATCATAGAGCCGGTCCGGTGTACGATGCGCGGAGATGATGAGCCGCTTGTGCGGGATGCCAAGTGCTTCCAGCGTTTCGGCGGCATGGCGCATCGTCGCCCAGTCGGACTGGCTGCCCATGATGATGGCGACGTCGGCGCGTTGATCGTCCAAGTCCGTGTTCCCCGGCGACAAAGGCGCGCCTTAGCGGAATTCGCGCGAGGCCGCAAGGATAGGCGGCCGCTGCTGCGGTCTGGCAAGACGGAAACCAGCCGGTCAGATGCCGTCGCGCTCGGCCTCTGGCGTCGAGACCAGCAAGGCCGAAGCCGCGTTGGCGGCGGTGATGGCCGCCCGCATGGTCTGCCCACGGGCAAGTCCCGCGGCCAGCGCGCCAACGAATTCATCGCCGGCGCCATGCGTGCTGGCGACCTTGACCGGGATGGCGGACAGCGCAAAGGCCTCGCCGCTCCGGTCGCAACAGGCGACGCCTTCGCCGCCCGCCGTGACGATCGCCACGGGATAGAGATCGGCCAATAGCCGTGCGGCTTGCGCGGCCCCGTCGAGTGTCTCGACCACTGCCGTGCCAGCCAGGAATTCCGCCTCGATGGCGTTGACCACCAATATGTCGACCAGGGCGATCAACTCCTCGGAGAGTTTGCGCGCGGGGGCCGCGTTGAGCACGACGCGGCCGCCCCGTGCCTTGACTGCGCGTGCGGCGGCAATGTTGGCGGCTTCCGGCACTTCGTTCTGCAGCAGGAGCACCGCCGTCTGTCCCACCACATCGGAAGCAGAGGCACTGTCGGCATGGCCCAGTGCCAGATTGCTGCCCGAGACGATCACCGCGCCATAGTCGCCGCCTTGGTCGAAGATCGCCACGCTCATGCCGGAGCCGGCGCCAGCGGCCACCCGCACGAAGCGGCGGTCGACCTTGGCGCGATCGAGATTGGCCAGCAACGCCCGCCCGAAATCATCGTCGCCGACGGCGCCGATCATCGCCGCATACACACCGGCTCGCGCCGCCGAGACGGCCTGGTTGCCGCCCTTGCCACCGCATTTGGGGTGCCAGGCATGGCCGGTCACCGTCTCGCCCTTGCGCGGGCGGTCGGGCGCGTCGACCATAATGTCGTAATGCAGGCTGCCGAACACGGTCACCAGCGGCGTTGTCGTCATGAGCCCCGGTCTTTTCGTTTCGATGTCACCGCCGACATAGTGCGGCCGAGATTTCGCTCCGCCGCCTGATAGTCGCGCTGCGCCACCGCGACGAACAACGCGTCGAGAATGTTGAGCTGGGCAATGCGGGCCGCTGCGTTCTCGCCCATCAGCGGCGAACCCTGCGCGGTCGAGCACAGAACGATATCGGCGACGGCGGCCAGGGGCGAGTTGTCGTAATTGGTGATGGCCAGCGTGCGGGCACCGTTCTTGCGGGCCAACTGAATGGCGTCGATAACGGCCGACGTGTTGCCCGAATGCGAGAAGCCGACGGCGATGTCGTCGCCGCCGAGCAGCGAGGCCGACATCAGCATCATGTGCGAATCGTCGTAGACGGATGCGCGGATGCCGATGCGCAGGAATTTGTGCGAAACGTCGCGCGCGATCTGCGCCGAGCCGCCGACGCCATAGAAATCCCGGTTCTTGGCACGGAAGAGCAGCTCGGCGGCGCGGTCGAAATCCTCGATGTCGAGGATCGCCAGCGTCTCCTCCAGCGCCTGGATGGAGGTGCGGAACACTTTTTGCACGATCTCGGCCGAACTGTCGTCGGATGACAGTTCCTGGTGCATCTCGGCGGTCGGCAGGCGACTGTACTCATAGACGGCGGTGCGGAAGTCGCGATAGCCGGAAAAGCCGAGCTTCTTGGCGATCTTGACCACCATCGCCTCGGACACGCCGGATTCCTCGGCGATCTGCTTCAGCGGAATGCTCTCGTCGAAGCCGCGCCGGCCGAAGACGGTTTCCACCACCTTCGCCTCCAGCGGAGTGAGATGCGGCATCATCATGCGGATGCGCGGTCCTACCGCTTTCAGGTCCAGCCCGCTCAAGGTCATCCACGCCCCCTCGTCACGCGATCGATAAGCATCGCGGCGAGGATTATAAGACCAGTTGCCAGAAGCTGATAGAAGGACTGGACGTTCATCAGCGTCAAACCGTTGCGCATGGCGCCGAGGATGACGGCGCCCAGGATGGTGCCGACGACGCTGCCCTTGCCGCCCATCAGCGAGGCGCCGCCGATGGCGGCAGCCGCGATGGCGTCGAGCTCCCAGAGATTGCCGAGGATGGGTTCGGCGGCGCCCAACCGGCCGATCAGGATCTGCGCGGCAAGCGCCGCCAGCAGGCCTGAGATCATGTAGGCGGCGATCTTGGTGCGGGCAATCGGCACGCCGGCGATGTAGGCCGCCTCCTCGTTGCCGCCGACGGCGAGCAGATATTCGCCGAAGGGCGTCTTCTTCAAAACGACCCAGGCGACGACAGCCACGCAGGCGACGATGACGACCGCCAGAGGCAGTCCGAACAGCGAACCGTTGAAGACGGCGCGAAAGCCTGGGGGCAGGCCGAGGACCGGATTGCCGCCGGTGTAGATCAGCGCCAGTGCCCGATAGGTGCTGAGCGTTCCCAACGTGACGATGAAGGGCTGCAGCCCAACATGGGCGACGAGCACGCCGTTGACGAGGCCGCAGGCAAGACCAATGGCGAAGCCGGCGGCGATGGCCAGCGGAAACGGCACGCCGGCGACCATCATAGAGGCCGAGATGACGGCCGAGAGTGCTGCCGTCGGCCCGACCGACAGGTCGATGCCGCCGGAGATGATGACCAGCGTCATGCCCAGCGCCAGACAGGCATTGATGCTCGACTGCTGCAGGATGTTGATCAGGTTGCGCTCGGCGAAAAAGCCGGGCACCAGCGCGCCGAACACGGCCAGGATCACGACAAGCCCGATCAGCGTGCCGGCGTCGCGCATGGAAACACCGCGCAGGAATTCGGCCTGGGACCGCACCAGAGTGGCATCCGACATATCCGTCACCTACTGCCTTGCCGGCTGTGCGGCCGGCGTTTGCGTTTGCGGGATGGCGTGCGCCGCGATCGCCTGTTCTGAGAGATTTGCCCTATCGAGTTCGGCGGCGATGGTGCCGTCGCGCATGACCAACACGCGGTCGGCAAGCCGGATCACCTCGGGCAGTTCGGAGGAGACGACGACCACCGCATGGCCCTCGGCGGCGAGTTCCTCGATCAGATGATAGATCTCCGCCTTGGCGCCGACATCGATGCCGCGCGTCGGCTCGTCGAACAAGAGGATGCGTGTTCCCGCCGCCAGCCAGCGGCCGATGATCGCCTTCTGCTGGTTGCCGCCGCTGAACAGGCGGATCGGCCGGTCGAGCAGGAATGGGCGCAGATTGACGCGGCTCATCTTCTCGGCCGCCACCTGTTTCAACCTGGCGTGATCGATGAGGCCGCGCGGCGCGAACACGGCCATCGAGGCCAGCGCCATATTGCTGGTGATCGAGCGCAGCGGCACGATGCCTTCGCGTTTGCGCTCCTCCGGCACCAGTCCGACGCCGGCGGCAATCGCGTCACGCGGGCTGAAGAACCGTGCCGCCTTGCCGTCGATTGCAATCGTCCCGGCCGTGGCGCGATCGGCGCCGGCCAAGAGCCGCAGCAGTTCAGTGCGGCCGGAACCGACCAGGCCGGCAATGCCCAGCACCTCGCCGCGATGCAGATCGAACGACACGTTGCGCACCTTCGTCGCCGAGGAGAGGCCACGCGCGCTCAGCATGACCTTGTTCGTGGCATGGGAATTATGCTGCTCCTGCGCCAGTTCGCGGCCGACCATCATCGCCACGACCGCTTTCTCCGACAGGTCGTTCAGATCGACGGAATCGACGACGACGCCATCGCGCATGATGGTGGCGCGCCGGCAGATGCCGAACACCTCGTCCAGCTTGTGCGAGACATAGACGACGGCGACGCCGTCGCGGGCGAGGCCGGTGATGACTTGCGCCAGCCGTTCGAATTCGCTCGGCGTCAGGCTCGATGTCGGCTCGTCCATGGCAACGATGCGGGCGCGATCGAGCAGCGCGCGGGCGATCTCGACAATCTGCCGCTGCGCCACCTTCAGGGTACCGAGGGGTGCAGCCGGATCGATGGAGGGATCGATGGCCGCAAGAGCCTCCGCAGCACGGCGCTCCTGTTCGCGCCGAGCGACGAAGATGGCGCCGCGCGTCAGCGGATGGCCTAAGAACATGTTCTGGGCGACGCTAAGGCGTGGTACCTGCTGCAATTCCTGATGGATCATGGCGACGCCCGCAGCGCGTGCGGCGACCGGGTTGGCGAGTGTAACCGGCTTGCCGTCGATGAGGACGCTTCCCGCTGTCGGCGTGTGGACGCCAGACAGGATGCGCAGCAGCGTCGACTTGCCGGCGCCATTTTCCCCGAGCAGGCCGTGGATTTCACCGGCACCTACCGAGAACGACACGCCGTCAAGCGCCCGCACGGCCGGAAACAGCTTGGAAATGCCCTGGAATTGCAGCCGGGGTGACATTGGGTTCTATCTCCGGGCAACGGTGCCGGCGGGAGCGAATTGCTCTGGCCGGCACTCGCCGATTGGCCTTACTGGCCCGCAGCCGCGTCCTCGAGCAGTGCCTTGCGCGCGCCGGCGCCGGAATAGCGGTCGGCATTGTCCTTGGTGATCAGTGCCTGGGGCGTGGCGACGACGCGGGGCAGCTTCTGTCCCGCGACGAGACGCAGAGCAGTTTCCAACGCCACTTCGCCGGTCAGCACCGGGAAACTGTCGACCGTGCCGGTCAGTTCGCCGGCCCGTATGGAGGCATAGGCGTCGGAAATGCCGTCGGTGCCGAAGACCGCAACCTTGTCCTGCAGGCCGGCGGCCTTGACTGCCTCGACGATGCCGAGCGCCATGCCGTCATTGTTGGCATAAAAGCCGATCAGGTCGGGGTGCTGCTGCAGGATGTTGGTGGCCGCATCATAGGAGGTCTGGCGGTCCCAGTTGCCGGGAACGCTGGCGACGACCTCGAACTTGCCTGCCTCGGTGATGGTCGACTTGAAGCCGTCGGTGCGCTGCACGGCGGCATAGACGCCAGCCTGGCCTTCGACGATGGCGACCTTGCCGCCATCCGGACGGTTCTTGATGAACCATTTGGCGACGCGCACGCCATTGTCGCGCTGGACATTGCCGACATAATGTTCGGCCTGCGGGATGACGGCGTCATTGACGTTGACCACCGGCACGTTGGCGGCCTTGGCTTGCTCCATGATCGGCTGCAGATTGGCATCCGTTTGCGGCGAGACGAGCAGCACGTTGTAGCCCTGGGTCACCAGGCCTTCGGCAATGGTGAGCTGGCCGAGCTGGTCGCCCTCGCTTTGCGCTGCCTGATAGACGACGGGAACGCCGACCTTGGCGCCGAATGCCGTGTAGCCCTCGCCCAGCGAGCGCCAGTATTCATTGGTCAGCGTCTTGGAGACGGCGCCTGCCTTGGTGCCTTCGGGCAGCTTGGGGAACGCGCCGAATTTGGCCTCGACCTGCGACCAGTCGATGCGGTCCTTTTCCGTGTCGGAATTGAGCGGCGCGAGGTCGGCCGAAAAGGCAGAGCCGATCGACAGCGCCATCAGTGCGGCGGTAGCAGTGGCAAGCAGAAGTTTCATTGTATTCCTCCCTTGTTGAAAACGATAATGGTGCGGATGCCTCAGCTATCCGGCCCGAGCATGATTTCCTGGATGATGGCCTGCGACGTCACCGCATCCTGGCTGTCCATGGCGGCGGACAGGCGATTGTCCTGCTCCAGCCGGTCGACGACGCGCAGCATGCGCTTGACGGTGGCGATGTTGACTTCGCACTCGCGCACCGGATCGAGCCCGGTCATGTCGGGGAACGTGTCGAAATAGATGGCGCCGGCGTAACCGTCGCGGCGAATCTGCCTGAGCAGCTCGATGGTCTGCAGCGTGTGCACCGCGCCGACCATCAGGCCGTCGTCGCGCTTGGCGTAGCCGTCGTTCAGATGCACGCCGAGCAGCTTGCTGTGGCGCGCCACCAGGGCCGCGGCAAAGGCCGGCTGTTCGTCAGCATAGAGCACATGGGCGAAATCGAGGGTGACGCCCAGATTGGGCAGGCCGACATCGCGGATCGCCAGCAAGGTCGTCGCCGCATCCGGCATCAGGCTGTAGGAGCGTGGTTCGTTCGGTTTGTACTCAAGGCTGATCTGACAGTCGGGATCATGCGCGGCTACTTCACGAATCCCCTCGATTTCGTGTTGCCAAAGCGTCACATAGTCGGCCTGGAAGGCGTAGTCGAAGCCATCCTGGCCGAGCCACAGCGTCATCAGGCTGGCGCCGGCCTCACGCACGGCATCGATGCCGGCTTTGGTCAGGTCGATGGCCTCGCGGCGCACCGCCGGATCCGGATTGGTGAAGGCGCCGAGCTTGAAGGCGGGGTTGGAGTAGTAGCGCATGGCAAAGCCATTGATAGAAAGCCCGAGATCGCTCAGTTTGAGGGCGATTTCCGCAGGCTTTTCAGTGACATGGTCGGGAAAGTTGAGGTCGAGATCGGTAAGCCCGCCGACCTTGGCGGCGCGCGCCGCCATCTGCAGCAGCGACGGCTTGCCGGTAAGATCAGGCCATTCGGCCTGCGGCCGCGAGGCAAAGGAATTTAGGCGCGTGGCGAAACGAGTGGCTGTCATGGTCGATCCTTCAATCGTCATGACTTCACATAAATACAAATATTTGTAAAG
>NZ_RZQE01000214.1:0-9621 GCF_004022955.1 Mesorhizobium sp. M7A.F.Ca.US.002.01.1.1
GGGGATCGGTGTCGGCCAACCGTTTGTATTCCTCGAGCTTCGATTTGACGGTCTCGAGTTCGGCCGTCTTGTCGCTGAGCGTCGATGCCACCTGCCGGCCGTGATCGATCGTCGAATTGGTGGCAACCGCCATGGCGTTGGCGATCTTGTGCAAAAGATCCTGGGAGAGAAGGCTGCGGCCGTTGAGGCCGCTCGATGTCTCATCGAGGATCCTGCCGTATTTCTCGATATGGCTGCGCTCGCTCCGCAGCAGTGAAGCAACCTCCTCGAGCTCCCTGGCAATGACGTCTCGGGCATGCTCGACGATGCCAGGACCATGGTTGTGGGCAAAGAAAGTGCGCCCGATCTGATCCAGTTCATCCTGTGTCGGCCGGCTGCTCAGCGAAACGACGGCCAGGCTGAGTTCGCGATTGGTGCCGCTCAGGGCCTCATAGAAGATCTCGTAATTGCGCGGCAGGCCGAGCACGCCCAACTGGCGCATTGTCGCGACAACAGTGGCTGCGATGTCGGTGCGTTCGGTCGGGACAGCTGCCGGCTGCATTCTGGTTCTTCCCCCGGATGATCCGCGGAATTCGCGGATCCCCTTTTGTCGCCGAACCCTGGGGAATGCGACCGACGCTTCGGAACAACTTGCGAAGGGATGCGTCCCCACCCACGGCCTTCACTTGCAGGGTGACCATAAATGCGCTGTCGCTAAAGTTCTCTTAACTGGCGAAGGTTCCGCGGGTTTTCTCTGTCTGCGGGCTGTAAAAGCTCTGGTTCGCGCGTCCAACAGTTGGAAACAACGCCGGTGCAGCGGCCCGAATTCGCGATTCGCGCATCGCACGCTTCAAAATGAAACCGAATTTCGGATTCTCCACGCCAGTACATGTCGCATTTGCTTGCGTGCGTGCGCCGCAAAGCTGGAATCCTGAAGGCGATGCCAGGCACTTTTCTTTCAAGGAGGATCGACGTGAGTGGTGGTCACCAGGGATCGTGTCTGTGTGGAGCCGTCCGCTTCAGAACGAACGGAGCGTTGCGTGGCGTCGTCTATTGTCATTGCTCGCAATGCCGCAAGCAGAGCGGACATTTCTATGCCGCGACCAATGTTGCCAATGTCGACATCGTGATCGAAGGCGTGGAAAGTATCACCTGGTACGAAGCCTCTACCTTCGCCAGGCGTGGGTTCTGCAAGGCATGCGGGTCGGTGCTGTTCTGGAAGCCGCGAGACCAGGACTACGTTTCAGTCATGGCGGGATCGTTCGACAAGCCGACAGGTCTTGAGGGGGAATGCCATATCTTCGTCGGTGACAAGGGCGACTATTATTCGATCGACGACGGGCTGCCGCAGTTTGAAAAGTCGACATCGTCCATACCGGTTGCTGAATGAATCTTGGACAAGTCACCTTATTCCATTGATCTGGCCAGCCATTGCATTATCCCGTGCCGGTGATTCGCAAAGGGGTTTGGCATGCAGCGGCTGATCGACGCTTATTTCAATTCGGTGCGGGCGTTTCGCAAGCTGGCCGCCAGCGAGAAGGCTTTCCAGCAGGAGCTGATGCTGCTGGCGCTGGCACTGCCGCTCGGCTGGTTCGTTTCGATCTCGTGGCGCGGTTATGCCTTGCTGATCGGCGCGGTGCTGCTCTTGATCATGGTCGAGGTGCTTAACACCGGCATCGAGGCGGCATGCGACGCTTTCAGCCGCGAGTTCAATGTCGACATCCAGTTGGCCAAGGATTGCGGTTCGCTGGCGGTGCTGATTTCGGTGCTCATCGTCGCCGGTGTCTGGGGCATCGCCATTATCGAGCGGATCACTGGGCTACCGATCTAGCCTTTCGATGCCTATATGCCAGTCACCAAAGGAGACTGTCATGGCCGGGGCCGTCAATTTTCTGCTTCTCGAACGCGTGGGCCTGCCAGACGATCTGCGCTGGCTCGTCGAAAAATACCCGCGTGAAAACTGGCAGGACCATGCCAACGTCCACGGCATCGCCAATATGTGGCTGCAGCGGCACGACATGTTCCGCGAACTCGGCGGCATGCTGGCCAACGGCATTGACGACTTCCGTGAGGGACGGCTGACGGCGCCTGATTTCGCGCGCTGGTTCGCGCCGCGCCTCAATCATTTTCTTGGGCATCTCGACGGTCACCACAATGTCGAGGATTATCAATATTTCCCGGTATTCGCCAAGGCCGAGCCCCGTTTGAAGCGCGGCTTCGAGATTCTCGATGCCGACCACCACACCATCCATGAAGGGCTGGAGCGCAATGCCGAGGCGGCCAATGCCTTCATCAAGACGCTGCAGGAGAGCGAAGACAGACAGCGCTTTGCAGCCGACGCCTATGCC
Source organism: Mesorhizobium sp. M7A.F.Ca.US.002.01.1.1 (assembly GCF_004022955.1). NCBI lineage: Bacteria > Pseudomonadati > Pseudomonadota > Alphaproteobacteria > Hyphomicrobiales > Phyllobacteriaceae > Mesorhizobium > Mesorhizobium sp. M7A.F.Ca.US.002.01.1.1. The sequence goes on from NZ_RZQE01000214.1 coordinate 2,328, forward strand.
GACGAAAACAGCCGGCTGATCGCCATGCTGACAAGACATCTTGCCGACGAGGAAGACCTGATCGTCCCGCTCATCCTCGATCGGGGGGATCGGGCGCTCGGGGTGGATTGACGATCAGCCTTCCCTGGCGCGTTCCCTCCTGGCGATGTGACGGGCGACGAGCCATGCCAGAACGGCCACGGTCAGGCCGATGCCAAGACCGATCAGCAACCGTTCGTGATGCATCAGCGCCTGGCCGATGAAGTGCTCTGCGCCAAGTCCAAAGACATAACCGATCGTACCGAACAGCACCGCCCAGACCGCCGATGAAAGCGCGTTGAGGATGACGAAGCGCGGCGCTGTGATATTGGAGAGCCCGGCTGCAATGCCGCCGACGAGACGCATGCCGTAGATATAGCGGTTCGACAGCACGAAAATGTCGGGATGGGTGTTGAGCAGGCGAAAGGCGCGGCGAAAGCCGGGCCGCTTGCGCAATCTGACGACATAGGGATGGTCGGCAAAGCTTCGTCCGAGGATGAAGAAGAAAGTGTCGCCGACAAAGGCGCCGAGGCCGGCCGCAAGGACGGCGTGCCACAGCACGAAGACCTGCTGGTGGGCGAAGAAGCCGCCGAGAATGGCAGCACTTTCGCCCTCCGCGACGCAACCGACAAAGACCGCGAGCAGCCCGTATTGTTCGATGAAATGGTGGATCGCGTCGATCATGAAGCCGACTGCTGCGAAGACAGCCTTTCGTCGATCCGCTTGATCATCTCGGTCAGTTGCACGATCTCGTCGCGCATGCCGAGAATCTGGCCGTGGCGCAGTTCATCCAGCTTTTCATGCAGCGCCATGATCTCGATCTCGGCTTTCAGGTTGACCTCGTAATCGTGGGCGGCGTCGATGCGGTCGCGTTCGGTCTGGCGGTTCTGCGCCATCATGATCACCGGCGCCTGCAAGGCGGCTACCATCGACAAAACGAGATTGAGGAAGATGAACGGGTAGGGATCGAAGGCGTCACGCGACAGGAGCCAGACATTGCCCGCCGTCCATAGGACCAGAAAGGCGATGAAGGTCAGGATGAAGGACCATGACCCGCCGATGCGGGCGATCGTATCGGCAAGCCGGTCGCCGAAGGTCTGGTGGAAGGCAACGGCCTTGTTGGTGTCGCGCGAGATGGTGGTGCGTTCGAGCGTCGATTGCAGCACCCGGCTTTCGAGCTGGCTGAGGCCGTCCGGCCGCCGCTTGAGCCAGCGGTTCGCCAGATCGTCGATCGTCTTGTTCATGGCCATCTCCAGGGTCTTAGGCTTGCCGTAAGAGGTAGAGGCTGCCGGCTCGCACGGGAAGTGTTAGATTGATTCCAGTTGCCGAGGGACCAATGGCCGATTTCAAGAAAATTCGCGCTCGCGCCGCAAAACGTAAGGGCGGCGAAGAGGAACTGACGTCGCTGCTTGGTCCGGCGCCTGACAATGCCGCCGTGGCTGACATCCCCGATGACCGCATTCTCTCCATTATGGCTGAGCGCGTCTTCGCCGCCGGTTTCGTCTGGCGCGTCATCGAGCAGAAATGGCCTGGCTTCGAGGAGGCGTTTCTGCGCTTTGAGCCGAAGCGGCTGTTGTTCCAGCCCGATGATTTCTGGCACGATCTGACGGCCGACCAGCGCATCGTACGCAACCCGCAGAAGATCAGATCCGTTCGCGACAATGCTGCCTTTGTCGAGCGTGTGTCGAAGGAATATGGCGGTTTTGGCAAATTTCTTGCGGAATGGCCCGATGATGACCAGGTCGGGCTGATGGCCTGGCTCGGCAAGCATGGCAGCCGGCTGGGCGGCAACACGGGCCAGTATTTCCTGCGCTGGCTGGGTTGGGATGCGTTCGTCATCTCGGGCGATATGGCCGCGGCGTTGCGCGACGCCGGCCTCGACATCGCCGAAAGCCCGACTTCGAAGAAGGATTTGGACAAGATCCAGAGGCAAATCAATCAATGGGCAGCGGAGACGCATCTGCCGCGCCGCCATATTTCACGCGTCCTGGCGATGTCGATCGGCGAGAACCATTCGCCGCAAGCGCTGCGCGAATATATGGGCGACGACTGAAACGTGGTCGCTTGCCACGATCGGCATTCGTCGATCGGTCAACACGATCGAATCGATCGGTCCGGACACGAATGACATTCGTCATTTGCTCCGAATTGGTCCAAACGAACGCCATTGCCCGGGCAATTTTGCCGCGCTAAGTCAGCAGGCATGACCAAGAAGCTCGACATCCTGCGCATCGCCGTCGCCCAGCTCAATCCGACTGTCGGCGACATATCAGGCAATCTCGCCAAAGCCCGCGAGGCGAGGGCGGATGCCGCACGTCAGGGCGCCGATCTCGTGCTCTATACCGAGCTTTTCCTCGCCGGCTACCCGCCGGAGGATCTGGTGCTGAAGCCGGCCTTTTTGAAAGCCTGCGAAAAGGCGGCACAGGACTTTGCCGCCGACACCGCGGATGGCGGTCCCGGCGTCATCATCGGCACGCCGTTGAAGCGCAAGAGCGGCACGCACAATTCGATCATCTTCGCCGACGGCGGCAAGATCATCGCCGAACGCTACAAGCTCGATCTGCCGAACTACGGCGAGTTCGACGAGAAGCGCGTCTTCCAGGCCGGACCCGAGATCCAGGGGCCGGTCAATTTCCGCGGCGTGCGCATCGGAATTCCGATCTGCGAGGACATCTGGGGCGATGTCGATATCTGCGAGACGCTGGCCGAAAGCGGGGCAGAAATCCTGCTGGTGCCGAACGGCTCGCCCTATTATCGCGCCAAGATCGATGTCCGCCACCAGGTCGTCATCCGCCAGGTCATCGAATGTGGGCTGCCGATGATCTATGCCAACCAGCTTGGCGGCCAGGACGAGCTGATCTTCGACGGCGCTTCGTTTGCCATTGGCGCCGACAAGACACTTGCCTTCCAGATGAGCCAGTTCGAGGAAGCGGTCGACGTCACCACCTGGAAGAGACAAGGCGATCACTGGGTCTGCTCGGAAGGGCCGATGTCGAAAATCCCGGACCGGGAGGAGGCTGACTATCGCGCCTGCATGCTGGGCCTGCGCGACTACGTCAACAAGAACGGCTTCAAGAACGTCGTGCTTGGTCTGTCCGGCGGCATCGATTCGGCGATCTGCGCGGCGCTGGCCGTCGATGCGCTCGGCGAGGAACGGCTGCGCGCGGTGATGATGCCCTACCGCTATACCTCGAAGGATTCGCTCAAAGATGCCGAGGATTGCGCCCGCGCTCTCGGCTGCCGCTATGACATCGTGCCCATCTTCGAGCCGGTCGAGGGCTTCCTGCACGCACTGACGCAGATGTTCGAAGGCACCAAGGAAGGTATCACCGAGGAGAATTTGCAGAGCCGCGCACGCGGCACCATCCTGATGGCGATCTCCAACAAGTTCGGCTCGATGGTCGTCACCACCGGCAACAAGAGCGAGATGTCGGTCGGTTATGCCACGCTCTATGGCGACATGAATGGCGGCTTCAATCCGATCAAGGACCTCTACAAGATGCAGGTCTACGCGCTGTCGCGCTGGCGCAACAGCCACGTGCCGCCGGGTGCGCTGGGCCCCTCGGGCGAGGTGATCCCGAAAAACATCATCGACAAGGCACCGTCGGCGGAATTGCGCGAGAACCAGACCGATCAGGATTCGCTGCCGCCCTATCCGGTGCTGGACGATATCCTCGAATGCCTGGTCGAGAATGAGATGGGTGTCGACGACATCGTCGCGCGCGGCCATGACCGGGCGACGGTGACGCGCATCGAGCACCTGCTCTACATCGCAGAATACAAGCGACGGCAGGCGGCGCCGGGCGTGAAGATCACGAAAAAGAATTTTGGCCGCGACCGCCGCTACCCCATCACCAATCGTTTCAGGGATCGCAGCTAGGTACCGAAAGCGCACGCGGCGCGGCCGGAGACAACCATGCCCGATTGTGAGATCAGCTTCGACATGTCACGGATCGATTTCCGTGCGACATCGGACCTGTTAATGGCAAGCTATTGGGGCGCCGGACGCACTGACGAAGTCCATCGCCGCGCCTTTGCCAATTCGCTTTGCGTCGGCGCCTATGTCGATGGCAGGCAAGTCGGCTTCGGCCGGGCGATCACCGACCGCACCGTATTCGCCTATCTCGCCGATCTCATCATCTGGCCGGAGAATCGCGGGCAAGGCATAGGAAGCCGGCTCGTCCAGGCCTTGATCGACCATCCGGAGGTCAGGACCGTTTTCCATTGGAGCCTGTCGACCAGCGATGCCCATGGCATGTATGAAAAGCTCGGGTTCAAGCCATCGACCGATGGCCGCTACATGCGCTTGGATCGCGTTCCTGAATGAGGCGCGGCTTGCCCGCCATTGTTGCAAAATAATCGCAGTGGTTGGACCAGATACGCTTTTGGCGTCAGCCCGTCTTGGCGGTGCATCGGAGCGTCTCTATAAGAACCGCTCCGCAATTGTCTTGCGGGAGGTCCGAATGGCAGTATTTCACATGGCAATGCGAGGCCGCGAAGCCTAGGTCTCATCCGGCGCTCCGCGAAGGTTTGCCCTTCGTGCCGATGCCGGATCGAGCACAGGCTTATGCCGATGCCGATCGCCGCCCGGTTATGGGCGATACGCCAAATATGCCACTCCGCTTCCGGGCAATCATTGGCCCTTGCGCGGCTTCTTCAATTTTCGACCTACTGGGATCGGGCTCGTTTGTGCCCGAATGACATCATGGCTCGTTTCAAGATCGATTTGCGCGCGAGCGCCTTTCGCAGCGTTCTTGGCTTCACGCTTACCCATTGGCGGCGCCAGCCGTGGCGGCTCTCGCTCATCATGGCCAGCTTCCTGCTGTCGACGCTGGCCGATGTGCTGACGCCGCTCTATTCCGGCCGGCTGGTCGACGCCGTCGCCAGCAGCGCCGGCGCCGACGCGATTGCCTGGAATGCCGCGCTGACGGCGTTCTCGATGTTGATGGCGCTGGCGCTGGCCGGCGTCGTGTTGCGCAACCTGGCGTTCATGGGCATCGTCGAGCTGACCTTGAAGATGATGGCCGACATCGCCGCCGATGCTTTCCATCGCGTTCAGCGCTTTTCCACCGACTGGCATGCCAACAGCTTTGCTGGCTCGACCGTGCGCAAGGTGACGCGCGGCATGTGGGCGCTCGACCTGCTCAACGACACCATCCTCATCGCACTGCTGCCGTCGATCGTCATGCTGGTCGGGTCGACGTTGCTGCTCGGCTGGTTCTGGCCGTTGATGGGTGCGGTCGTTGCTGCCGGTTCGGTGCTGTTCATCACGGTGACGGCGCTGCTGTCACTTGGCTATGTCGCGCCGGCGGCAAGGCTCGCCAACACCTGGGATACCCGCCTCGGCGGCTCGCTGGCCGACGCGGTCAGCTGCAACGCCGTGGTCAAGGGCTTTGGCGCCGAGGAGCGCGAAGAACGCCGCCTGGCCAAGGTCGTCGCCAAATGGCGTGCGCGTACACGGCGCACCTGGGTGCGCGGCACCATCAACGGCACCACGCAAGGAGTGCTGCTGCTGGTCATGCGCGCTGCGGTGATCGGCCTGGCGCTGATGCTGTGGTCCTGGGGGCAGGCGAGCGCCGGCGACGTTGCGTTCGTGCTGACCTCGCTCTTTGTGCTGCAGGGCTATCTCAGGGACATCGGCACGCATATCCGCAACCTGCAGCGCTCCATCAACGATATGGAAGAGCTGGTCGATTTCCAGTCCGAACCGCTCGGCATCGAGGACCGGCCAGGTGCCAAGCCGATCCGGATCACCGAAGGACGGATCAGCTTCGACAACGTCACCTTTCACTATGGCCATCACCGATCCGCGCTTTACCGCGACTTTTCGGTCGATATCGCGCCGGGTGAGCGCGTCGGGCTGGTCGGCCATTCGGGGTCGGGCAAGACGACCTTCGTCAAGCTTATCCAGCGGCTCTATGACGTGAACGCGGGGAAAATCCTGGTCGACGGTCAGGACATCTCGCAGGTGGCGCAAGCCTCGCTGCGCGGGCAGATCGCCATCGTTCAGCAGGAACCGATCCTGTTCCACCGGTCCCTGGCCGAAAACATCGCCTATGCCAGGCCGAGTGCGTCGCAGGAGGAGATCGAGCATGCCGCGAAGCTGGCGAGTGCGCATGACTTCATCACCAACCTGCCAATGGGCTACGGTACACTGGTCGGCGAACGCGGCGTGAAACTGTCGGGTGGCGAGCGTCAGCGCGTGGCGATCGCACGCGCCTTCCTTGCCGATGCGCGCATCCTGATCCTCGACGAGGCGACATCGAGCCTCGATTCGGAATCGGAGGTGCTGATCCAGCAGGCGATGGAGCGGCTGATGGTCGGCCGCACCACGCTGGTCATCGCGCACCGGCTTTCGACAGTGCGGGCGCTCGACAGGCTGCTGGTCTTCGATCGCGGCAACATCGTCGAGGAAGGCTCGCATGACGAACTGATCCGGCTGAAAGGCGGCATCTACCGCCGTCTGTTCGAACGCCAGGCGCTCGAACTGACCAAGGGACTTGTCAGCTGACCTGAGGCGGCCTCCAGCTTCGGCCGGAGGCCGCCTCTGTCAGGCACGGTCAGCCCAGCGGGCTGGAGCAGGAGATGCGATCGCAGGGAGGCAGTCGACCCGTCGATCAGCGCCGTGATGCTGGCCGACTTGATTTGCCTGTGAAGTCCTGTCCGGATAGTAAGTCTTGGGACCTCTGTTCATCATATTGACCGAGATACGTTGTTTCTACCATTGGTTGATATATATCCGATGGAGGCAACCCACGGACGTTCTTCACGATGCATCTTTCTGCGAATGCCGAGGAAAAGTTGGCTGCGCCGTCAGTGCTGGAATCTCAGCATGGCTCGGTTCGGCCGCTTGCTGCCGAAGATCTCGAGCGCGTCGCCGCACTCTTCCTGACGAAGTTTCGCCGGCGGCGCCGTCACCTCCTCGATCGCGCTATCGCCGAAACGGCCGCGTATATGAGGGAGATTTATCTCGACCCTGCCGGCCACTCCGGTGAAAGCAACGCTCTTGTCCAGATCAACCGGCAGGGCCGCCTGGGTGGGTTCCTCGGCGTTTTGAAAGCCCGCTACGAGCTCAATGGTGCGCCATTGAATGCGGCGATCATCGGGCCGCTCATGGCCGACCCCGGCACCGATGACGGCTCGGCCGGACCGCAATTGCTGCGGGCATTGCATCAAGGCGAATTCGATCTGCAGCTGACCGATTCGGCCAACCGGACATCCTTGGCCTTCGCGCGCCCGATGAAGTATCAACTCCTGCCGGTGCATTGTCTGGGAT
>NZ_RZQE01000215.1:0-9616 GCF_004022955.1 Mesorhizobium sp. M7A.F.Ca.US.002.01.1.1
CAATTCGCAAGCCCTGAATCTCAAACTGACCTGTACGGGCGGGCCGCCATTGTTGACTCAGCCTATGCCAAACGCGTAAGTCCCGGTTCGCGCACGACGTCCAGGGCGCAGCTTTTCAACTTTGAAGGTATCAAAATGGACGACAAATATGCCAATGCGCGAGAGCACTTTTTCGCGGCAATTCGCACACTAGCAGCCTCTACCGACGCCATACAAACGCGATTGATCGACGCAAATGTGAACATTCTGCACGTTACCATCGATGAATTCGATGGTGACCGGGAGCTCAAGTTCAAGTTCGCAAAGATACTGGATCTTCTGGCGATCGATCAGGACGATATCGGGGTCGTGGCTGTTGAGACAGCTGCGCACATGACTGACTTTGAAGCCGTCAAAGTCGCGGACCTGATTTGCGATTTTTACTACGAGCTCACGTAATAGTCGGCCCGGCAGCCCCGTCTTCGACTAGCGAGGCGTCGGATATTTGCCGACCAGACGCTAGGAGCGGCTGAGATCAATCCGACTGATCACAATGGTCTTGCCCGTCGCCGGATCCTTATCGATCGTCGTTAGGCGCATCCCATTGTCGCCAACTTTTTCCAGCCTCAGCTGGGCCGTACGGTCGCCATTGACTTCCTTTGCCCAATGGATGCCTAGAACCAGTGCGTTGCCTGATCGACCGCCACTGAGGCCAGCCGGACCGGTGCTCGATCCGGTGTATATGCCCGTATAGGTTTTGCCATTCGTCTTCACGTCGGCGCCGATCGCCCGCGAGAAGACCACGTAACCTGTACACTTGCCGTTAAGCGCCAATGAGCTTTCAGTCGCGTCAGATGCAAATTTGCAGTTGATTTTGATGGGTTGGGAATCAGCGTCGACCTTGACCGTGCCCTTGCCAACCCAGCTGCCGGCAAACGATTTCAGAAAGGCGCCGTCAGCGGCCTGAGCAGGCGCTGTAATGCAAAGCACTGCTGCGGCCAACCATCCAATGGATTTTGTCATGATAAAGTCCTTCAATTCGGCGCAGGCGCGAATACGATCAGAGCGCGGGCGCGATGCAGATTTGAGTTCTGTCGATTATGCGTCTAGGCGCTGGCAACTGCCTTCTCTATCTCGTGGGCCGAATGGCCGGTGAGATCCTTGGCGATTTCGCCAATCAGAACGTCCGATAATTTCTGATGATAGTGCTTGCGCAGTTCGCCAAGCGTTCGAGGAGCGGCGATGATGATCAGATTGGCGATTTGTCCGCCGAGGACGTGTCGGTTGAGCAGTTCGGCGGTTCCGGCCGCAAAATTGTCCTCCTCGATTTGACTGTTGTCCGGATTGGCGGAGCTGCTCTGATGACGCGCACCGGATCCCTTGTTCTCGTTTGCGACGTCTTCCACGACCGAGGCCGTCAGCTTTGGATTGGCTTCGTCTCCTGAATTGCGGAACAGATTGAGCCTTTCGCCATCGGCCACAGCAACGGTCGCACCTTTAGGAATATCCATGTGTGAATGTTCTCCGAGATTGCGCCAGCCCTAGCTATTCGGTTGGGGCCTGCTGACGTCAGTCTTAACGCCCCAAGCCGCCAATGGATGCTTTGATCTGAGCCTTTCGTCGACGCCCGGCCGACTAAGGGCCGCGCCGACCGCCTACATGCCCCCAAACGGTGGCGCCTCATTGTGAGATCGGCGTCAGGTGCCTGACGTTGGACGGATAGGCCGCGTTACATGTTGCGCTGGAACGAATGTCGTCGCGCCCCGTTCGCTGAGAGATGGTGGGATAGGGGTGACGCGATGCACGACGCTTTTTTCAGGGTTCCAGTGACGGTTGAGTTGCCAAATGGAGAACTTCGCAGGTTGTCCAGTGCGTCCGAGGCTGCGATCTTGCTGATGGAGAAGTGGCCGGAAGAGCACGGCTCGATATACCGAGATGCGTTACAGGCCTGCACAGGCTCACTGACTTCGGAGGAGGAGGTGGAATATGCCCGACAGGCGTTTTTGGCGGCTGCGGAGGAGGCAGGGCTGACCTTGCAAGGCGTGCATCACAACGAGGACGCTCCATCGCCGCGTTCGGTAGAACAGCCAAAATCGTCATACATTGCCGATGAGAAACGACGGGATCGTGGACACAGGGAGGAGCAAGAAGACTTTCTTATCCGTTTCCTGGCGCGCGAAACCGGGATTACGGAAGCCCAGGCGCGCGAACTGATCGATATGGTCGGTACTGATCGTGGATCACTGCTGCGAGAGGCCAGAATATTGAAGGCGCAACGCTGAGACGCCGGAATCTGACAATGGTCCGGAAGGAGTGCGCCGCTTAGGCTGATAATGGGGATGCTGGACAACCCTAGGCAGGGTGGCGTTCAGTGCCTGACGATGTCGTCTTGCGGTGACTTAGCCGTTTGATTGTGGAACGCCGAGGTTCCCTCCGCAGGTCGAAACGCGTTGCGCTCGCAGTCCATCGAGCAGGCTTGACCGGACCGCATCGTCACCTTGGCGCGAGGACCAAGGTTGATTTGGAACTGCAGGCGATCCAGCACATGTCGGGATCGCGGCGCCAAGACTGGGCATAGGATCTGCGATTTTTCTCATATGCTGGATGAATTGAGCTAATAGAAACGCCAGCTTCTGGTCACAGCATCAGAGTTTGTCCTTCGACCCCTTTGCGAGTTTCCATGACGATAACCGCGGAACATCTAAAGCCACTCCTGTGGGAACCCAAGAACCTGGTCCGAGCCATCGAAGCAGCAGGGGTCGCCCTGTGGTCGTGGAACGTGGACAGCGACGCTTTGGGCATGGATGACCGAGCCTATGACCTTTGGGGCATACCGCGCACGACAGACGTAAAGTTTGAAGACCTTTCCGCGCACATCCATCCTGCCGACCGCGACCGAGTGCGGGCGGCCTTCAATGCCACGCGAGCGATTGTCGGCCCCTATGAGATCGACTTCCGGATCATGATCGGCGACGAACTCAAATGGATTTCCGCGCGCGGTCAAGGCGACGACGAAGGGATCGTCCAGCGGCTGATGTTCGGCATCTTCATTGATGTGACCGGCCGCAAGCAGGCGGAAGAAAGCCGCGAGCTGCTGGCCGGCGAAATGAGCCATCGCGTCAAGAACCTGCTGACCATAGCCTCCGGCCTTACTGCCATTACCTCGCGTTCGACGACGACGACCAATGACATGGCGCGCGAGCTTACACAGCGGTTGACTGCCTTGGGGCGAGCCCATGATCTGGTGCGGCCGGTGCCCGGCCAGACCGAGGCCGCCTCGGCGCTGCTTGGCGACCTGCTTACGGTACTGCTTGCGCCTTATGACGATCTGGGAGCGTTCAGCGGCCGGATCAGGGTGTCGGTACCAAGGATGAGCGTTGGTGAATCATCGGCAACGATCCTGGCGCTTATCATCCATGAACTTGCAACCAACTCTCTCAAATACGGCGCCTTGTCGGCGGAAGCAGGCACGCTGGATGTATCGTGCTCGGCGCAAGATGACGCCGTCACCATCGTCTGGACAGAAAGTGGCGGACCGCTCGTTGAGACACCTGCGGGCCCGCTTGGCTACGGAAGCAGATTGGTCGAGCGCAGCGTGACCGGGCATCTGCGTGGCTCGATCGCTTATGATTGGTCAAAGCAGGGCCTGATCGTCACGCTGAAAATCCAGCCGCAGCGCCTCACACAATAACCGCGCGCTCGCCTTCAAAGGCCGAGCTGGTGATCGAGCCCACGCCATGGAGGCGGAAGAACTGGCAGGGCGGCCATGTCAAGTTGAGACCAAGTCGCGTAAACTTGCCGCTATGGCTGCGTTGTCATACGGCTTGGCATAAAACAGGCTGCCTTTCGGAAGGTCCGTGACCGACACCGCGCGATGGCCTGACGTCGCTACAATCCTGATGGGTGGCCAGCGGTCGCGTACAGCAGCAGAAAGCTTTATGCCATCCATGCTACCTGGCATGTCGATGTCGGTGAACATGAGCTGGATCTGGGCATTGGTTTCGAGCAAGTCGATTGCCTCATCGGCATTGGCCGCCTCCAATACCTCAAAACCCTGGCCAAGGAGGAAATCCGCGATGTCCATGCGGATTAGCGGCTCGTCCTCGACAACCAACACGCAGATGCTAGGTGGCACTAGACCCTCCTGCCAAAATCATGCTGGCGTCCACAACTCTGTTGCGCCCAGATCGCTCCACAAAAAACTTGCAGTACAAGCATTCAGCGCCAAGAGTCGAAGTTCGCGGCCTACTAGCGTGGACGGGCAAGGGATTTGGGCAATGTGATGCTTCGCGTCCGAACCCGCCTGACCCAGGCGGGCTTTTTATTGGCTGTCGCTATGAACGCGGTCAATTCCCTTCGACCCGAGCAAACCACGGATCTAAAAGTGAAGCCGATCGCCGGCCCCAGCACGGCATGGATTTGCGCCAAGATGGCATAGCATGCGAGTTCGACGGTTCGGGGGATGGGGACAGTCCTTTTTTCTCCTCTTTGCCCGCGTTCGTGGTTCTCAATGGACCCGCCCCAGCGCCGTCGCCGCTTCCGTCTGGCTGATTCCAAGGCCGTTGCGCCAAGCTTTAAATTCTTCGGAAGTCAGCACATTCTCCACTCAAGGCTTCCCCTTCGATAAGCCCGGGTTTCCAGGCGCCCTGTGACCTTTATCTGAAGTAAAGCCAAGCTTACCGGCCCCAACCTTTATCCTCAGCTTCACAGACCGAAGTCTATGGCTCGAGCAGGGCAGCGCCGTACTTGGCCCATAGCCGCTCGCAGTCAATCAACCTAAGGCTTGGTGGGCCTGACGATGAGGAATTTGGCCTCCGTTTTGTTGCTGAGGTCGAACACTCCAAGAATTTCGGGGCGCCAGTAATTGACAGCCCGGTGCAGGGACGGGTTGCTCGAGTTATTCCCTGACCTGGGCCGGCCTGACTATTCGAGCCGGAATTCAACCAAACGCGCATCACCCTCATTGATGAGGCCGCTGTCGACTGCAGCTTCGAACGCCTTCGCAAAATACTCATCATCCGAGGCTTGGTGAACTTGGCCTGCAAGATCGATTGGCAGTGCGCCGATCACCCGACCAGTTGCCTTCTCGATAACCGTGACGGTCCGCTGCATCGATCAGGGTTTGTTGACGGTGTCGTCAACTGCGTTCGCCGTCGACTTGACGTCCCTACCGACGCCTCGGACGGTATTAGCGCAAGCGGAAAGAGCCAGGGCGCAGGCAAGAATAGCGATGGGGGCAAGGTGTAACAGTTTCACGGCGATGTCTCCTCTTCATGACGTAACCCACGAATGCCCATCGAGTTCCAATCATGCTTGTTCCCGCAAACGCCCCGCGATTTAGAAAAGTGCACAGCGTGCGACGAGATCTCCGGCTTATTCGACGGTGCAGGGCGGCGACGCGCGGATTTCGAGGCCGAGGGTGGTCATAATGTAGGTAAGAGACTGCCCGCTAATGTTGCGCGAGGCCCTGATTACATGGTGTCAATTGCATCCAAGGTTCAGGCGTATTGCAGTTCTGGCTTCGTCTCGGTACCGTTGATCATTCCGGCGCTAGCGTAGTTTCGGGGCTCTGCGTCTCCTCGACATCGGGCGGATAGTCGAAGTCTGCGGCCGGATTGTCCGCGCCGCTCAGAGGAACTGGACCGGCACGCCGGGACTGAGAAGCTTGCCAAGTTCTCCAGCATCCCAATTGGTCAGGCGTACACAGCCATGGGAGCCGGTCTTGTCAATACGGGCGGGCTCGGGGGTCCCGTGAATACCGAAGCTCGGTTCAGACAAGTCGATCCACACCGTGCCGACGGGGCCATTGGGACCGGGCGGAAGGGTCAGGACCTTGTCGTTGTTGCCCTGTTTGAAATTGAGCTTGGGATTGTAGGTGTAGCTCGGGTTCGTGACCACCGCCCTTACTGTATGCATGCCGGACGGGGATGGGTTCTCCTCGCTGCCAATTGTGGCCGGAAAGGCCGCCAGGAGTGAGCCGTCTTCCGCATAGGCGCGAACCTGGCCTTCGGCCTTGTCTACTTCCAGTCTGGCGGCCGTTCCGCGCTTCCCCGAACCTAGATCGGCCACCGAAATCGTTTCTCCCTCGGCGAAGGTCGCGCCAGGATTGAGTGCCTTCAGAAAATCCTCGTCCATGTGGAAACGCTCGGCCATGGCCTCGCTTGGACGGGCGTAGCCGAGGTATTTCATCTCCGCCATTTTGGCATAGTCCTTCGGAATGGCACCCACCACCGTGGAAAGGTCGTCCGCCGTGACGACGTAGCTGCCGATAACCTGCTTGTCCGCGTCTATGGCGGCGATGACCTTGAGTCCAATCTTTCCGTCGACCGGAAGGCCACGCATCACTTCAAAGGCTGCGATGGCGTGCCGCAGGTTGCCGCCATCAAGACCGTCGATAACTCCTGGCGACGCCCCCGCCCGGTCGAGCAATACCTGCAACCGAACTATGGACGGCGAGGGCGCGTCTGCCGCAGGGGCTTGCGTAAACTCCGTCGAAGGGGCGGCGGCACCGACATTGAACGTGCTGCCGGTGGTCAGCGGATCAATCTTCGAATCCGGGGGCGCATACGTCGGCGAAATTGCATCGAGGGGCGCTGCGTTGACGGTATCGGGGGTAAGCAATGACGCGGCGTGAGCTGGTGAGATGACCAACGTTGCCGTGCCAGCGCCAAGTGCCGTGCTGAAGGTGAGTACAAGTAGACCGAGGCCGCGTCGCATGTGGGGTGTGTCTCCTGGCAGCGAAAAGAGGCCGCAAGCGACATTCTGCCGGATTGGTTACTGGTCTCTTAACATCGATGTCCAATTCAACTCACTGTGCCTGCAGACCTACTAGGGGAACTTAGCGCCGTGACGCCCTGGGTTCCGAATTTGTTCAGAAAGCATCCGATCCGCCCCGGAGGAGCCAGAAGACTCTGATCCGTCTCCTTGCACGCGAACCCGGATTACCGAAGCTCGGACGCGAGAGCTGATTAACATGACGGTACCGATCGTGGATCAAGCTGGGAGACGCCCGACTAAAAGGCGCAGCGGAATTCCCGACGTTACAGAAGCAATACGCCGTTGGTCTACAGGCCAGGGCAAAGGGTCTGCCAAGCCCCGGTCTTGGTGTTCTGTCCCATGATGCCGCCGCGGTGCTGCGTCTTAGCCCGTTGAGGCTCCGGCCAAGGAGCAGGGATGGGGACGGAAAATCTCATTCTAGACCTGACCAAGATGCGGACTATTAGTTGCTACCTGCTTGGCTGAATACAACCGAGCCGTCGTCCTTGCGAACCTCGACCGCTACAATACCGTCTGAGTTTCGTGCGGAAAAATTGGCAAGCGCGTTATCCCGTGCAGCCTTCTCGGTCTCGAACGACGCTTTCTCGACAATGCCTTGCTTGCCGTACCAGATCACCGTGTAAGCCAACGTTTCGGCGTCCTTCTCTGCTTTAGTTTTCTTCGCGCGCTCGCAACGGTGTCGAAAGGGACCGGTTGAGACATTACGCCTTGGGCAGGATATTACAAATCCACAGATCTGACGTATCTCGGCGAGGAAAGTTCGAACCGAGAGGTGGGAAACGCCATCCCGATCTCGCGTGTGCCTTGATGCCCTGCCGCCTCCAGATTGACGGCATCGACATTGTAGGAAGCCCGGCAGTAGCGACATTGTCCGACTAGCGGCCGGTATTTGGCCGCTTTAATTGCTTAGTCAGACGTTGAGTCTCTCCGCACCAAGGCCACTCGATCGTCCCTGAGAAACCACGGTGTGTATGCAGAAGGCACAAGGACATCATGCCTATTTTTTCAGTGAGGCACTCGACTGTCTATCGTTACAGCCGACCTGTAAGGTTTGGCGAACACCGGCTGATATTCAGGCCGCGCGACAGCTTCGACCAGAGACTTCTAGACCACGCCATGGTCATTGATCCCGAGCCGAAAGAGCTCCGTTGGATCCACGACGTTTTTGGAAACTGCGTTGCCGTGCTCGATTTCAAGGGGGCAGCTAAAGCACTGCACTTCGAAACAGCAATTCGGCTTGATCATACGCCTCAGCACGCGCCCGATTTTCGCATCGACGAAGCAGCACTCAGCTATCCGTTTTCATACGAATCTGACGAAGCAACCGACCTTTCCCAGACCATCGAGCGCCATCATCCCGACGAAGGGGACGAGATTGGAAAATGGGCACGACAATTCTTGAGTGCCGGTGGCAAGACAGAGACGGGCACACTGTTGATGACACTCTGCTATGCCATCCACGAAAGCTTTGTGTATTCCCGTCGAACGGAACCCGGGACACAACCGCCTCTTGTCACGCTACATCTGCGGCGAGGCACATGCCGTGACTTCGCACTGTTCATGATGGAAGCTGTTCGATCGCTTGGTTTCGCTGCGCGTTTCGTGACCGGATATATCTACGTTCCAACCCGAGACAAGTTGGAGGTACGAGGTGGAGGATCGACCCACGCCTGGTGCCAGGTCTATTTGCCTGGAGCCGGTTGGGTCGAGTTCGATCCGACCAATGGCATTGTCGGTAATCGGGAACTGATCAGGGTGGCAGTCGCTCGACACCCGCGACAGGCGATCCCTCTTTCCGGCAGCTACTCGGGAAGCGCTTCGAGTTTTTTGGGCATGGACGTCGAGGTGAAAGTTACCAGGGAATAATCAGACCAGAACCCTCGCCCAATGAATGTGGTGGAACCGATTCGTCAAAGCGGAGTTTGGCCGTCTCCTCAATCAAGAACATTTGGAGCGACGATGCGGATACGCGCAGGTTACAATCTCACCTACGAGTGTCCTAAGCCAACGCCGATGCTTCTCGTTCTGGAAATCCACCCGTCACGTCGGGTCGACCTGCTGACGGAACAGGTGATTGGCTTTGATCGGCCGATCGAAGCAAGGGGCTACATCGACAGTTTCGGCAATGCCTGCACAAGGATCGAGGCCCCTGCTGGATTGACGACGATTTCAACCACCTTTGAAATCTACGACAGCGGCAATCCGGACATCGTCGCCCCCGAGGCCATACAACACGATATAAAAGACCTGCCGGATGAAGTACTAACTTTCCTTCTAGGAAGCCGGTACTGCGACACCGATCGTCTCGGGGATTTCGCCTGGGCGACCTTTGGCAACACAAGGCCTGGATGGGCTCGCGTCCAGGCAATCTGCGATTTCGTTCACAATCACATAGCGTTCAGCTACCAGAACGCCGACGCGCTGCGCACAGCTCATGGCGGCTTCCTCGATCGAACCGGTGTTTGCCGTGACTTTGCTCATCTGGCTATTGCACTGTGTCGCTGCATGAACATTCCGGCGCGCTATTGTACGGGTTATCTGGGGGATATCGGGGTCCCGCCCGTGCCAGATCCGATGGATTTCAGCGCCTGGTTCCAAGCCTATCTCGGTGGTCATTGGTTCACCTTCGACGCTCGGCACAACCACCCTCGCATCGGAAGAATCCTGATGGCAACGGGCCGGGACGCGACTGACGTTGCCCTCTCGACCAGCTTTGGGTTGTCGAGCCTGGCCCGCTTCGAAGTTATTGCTGAAGAGGTGGGCACAGTGCCTGGAGGGAATGGGATTGTGCCTGGCGCCAGATCGCTCGCATCGACAAGAAAATCCCGCCATCGTGGAAGCTCGCGGACCTGATCATCAC
>NZ_RZQE01000216.1:0-9602 GCF_004022955.1 Mesorhizobium sp. M7A.F.Ca.US.002.01.1.1
CTGGAAACTTGCACCAGCGCTGGCGGCCGGTAACTGCGTCGTGCTGAAGCCTGCCGAGCAGACCCCGGCTGCCATCTTGCTGTGGGCCGATCTGATCGGCGATCTGCTGCCGCCGGGCGTGCTCAACATCGTCAACGGCTTCGGCCTCGAGGCCGGCAAGCCGCTCGCGTCGTCGCCGCGCATTGCCAAGATCGCCTTTACCGGCGAGACTACGACAGGCAGGCTGATCATGCAGTATGCCAGCCAGAATCTGATCCCCGTGACGCTCGAGCTCGGTGGCAAGTCACCCAACATCTTCTTCAAGGATGTCGTCGCCGAAGACGACGATTTCTTCGACAAGGCGATCGAAGGCTTCGTCATGTTCGCGCTGAACCAGGGCGAGGTCTGCACGTGCCCGAGCCGCGCGCTCATCCATGAATCGATCTACGACAGGTTCATGGAACGCTCCCTCAAGCGCGTCGAGGCGATCGTGCAGGGCGATCCGCTCGATCCGGCGACGATGATCGGTGCTCAGGCCTCGTCCGAGCAGATGGAAAAGATCCTGTCCTACATCGACATCGGCCGCCAGGAAGGCGCCGAGCTGCTGACCGGTGGGGCGCGCAATCTTCTGCCCGGCGATCTGGCAGGCGGCTACTACGTCCAGCCCACGGTGTTCAAGGGTCACAACAAGATGCGCATCTTCCAGGAGGAAATATTTGGGCCGGTGGTATCGGTCACGACCTTCAAGGACGACGACGAAGCCCTGGCGATTGCCAACGATACGCTCTACGGTCTCGGCGCCGGCGTCTGGACACGCGATGCCAACCGCGCCTACCGCTTCGGCCGGGCAATCCAGGCTGGCCGCGTCTGGACCAATTGCTACCATGCCTATCCCGCGCATGCGGCCTTCGGCGGCTACAAGCAGTCCGGCATTGGCCGGGAGACCCACAAGATGATGCTCGACCACTACCAGCAGACCAAGAACATGCTGGTCAGCTACAGCCCGAAGAAGCTCGGCTTCTTCTGATCACCGCGCCCATGCGCGCGGCTCCACGGGGCCGCGCGCATGACTGGAAACCGGATAAGACCATGCATGCAAAAGTTACGGCGACGCCGGCGGCCCTTGAACTGATCGCGGAGATTGTCACCGATCATGGCCCGGTGCTGTTCCATCAGTCCGGCGGCTGCTGTGATGGCTCTTCGCCAATGTGCTATCCGGTGGCCGGCTTCATCATCGGTGACCAGGATGTGCTTCTTGGCCACATCGGTGACGCCCCCTTCTACATCGGGGCCTCGCAATTCGAAGCCTGGAAGCACACCGATCTCATTATCGACGTTGTGCCTGGTCGTGGCGGCATGTTCTCGCTCGACAATGGACGTGAGAAGCGATTCCTGACGCGGTCGACGATTTGCACCGTTCAGATCGGGCTGTAGGCTTCCCATCCGAGTTGCCGACTTGTGCGAGCATTTCTGAAACGAAACCCGATGCTCAGACCGCTACGGAATGTCTCGCCTTGCCGGTTTCGAAATATTTGTCGAATTTCGCCGCGACGCTTCTGACAAAGGGGCGGCTTTCCACCGGCACGACGAAGTGGTCACCGTCCAATTCAAGCATGCGTGCAGGATCAAGAAGGGCAGTCGAGCTTGCCTTGCTGAGAAGCTTTTCGCCGGCTTCGCCGAAGCGCTCAACCAGGTCGATCGCGGAAAAGGCGAAGTCGCACATCAGCCGTTCGATGATCCAGCCGCGAACGCGATCATCAACGGAGAGCGCGATGCCTCTGACGGTCGCCAACTCGCCGTTGCCGACCATGCGGCCATATTCAGCTGTCGACGGCATGTTCTGTGCATAGCCTTGCCGGTACTGGCTGACGGACGAAGGGCCAAGGCCGATCAAAGTCTCGCAGCGATCTTCGGTGTAGCCCTGAAAGTTCCGATGCAAAGTTCCCGAACGTGCGGCATGCGCCAACGCATCGTCAGGTTTGGCGAAATGGTCGAGTCCGATTGCTTCGTATCCCTGGTTGAGGATAGCGCGCGCTGCCAGTTGCGATTGGGCAAACCGCTCTTCCGGGCCCGGCAACCAGGCCTCGTCGATCATTGTCTGATGTTTCTTGAACCATGGCACATGCGCATAGCCAAAAAGCGCGATCCGATCCGGCTCCAGGCTCAACGCTTGCGCGACCGTAGAGGAAACGCTCTCCCGGGTCTGGTGCGGCAAGCCGTAGAGCAGGTCCAAGTTGACCGATTCAACGCCGCGCGAACGAACGCCGTCAACGACAGCTTTCGTTTGCAAGAAGGTCTGCTCGCGATTGATGGCCTTCTGGACCTTGGGATCGAAATCCTGGACGCCGAGGCTCGCCCTTGTCATGCCGATTTCGGCGAGTGCGTCGAGCCGGGCTTCGTCCATGTCGTTGGGTTCGATTTCAACGCTGATCCTGGCGTCGGGAAGAAATGTGAATCTATCGCGCAAGACTTCCGCCAGTGCGACGATATCCTGCGGTTTGAGCATGGTTGGCGAACCACCACCGAAATGAACGGCACGCACGTGACCCTTGCCTGCGACAAGACCGGCCACGGTCGCGATCTCGTCATGCAGCGAGCGCAGATATTGGGTCACCGGCTCGTAGTGGCGTGTCTGCTTCGTATGGCAGGCGCAGAACCAGCAGAGCTTGTCGCAGTAAGGGATATGCAAATAGAGCGAGATCTCGTCATCCTCGCCAAGCGTTTGCAACCAGCCGCGACAAACGGCAGCATCGACACCCGGATGAAAATGCGGCGCCGTCGGATAGCTCGTGTAACGCGGCACGTTCTCGCCAAGTCGGGCAACTAAATCTGGGCGCATGTCCTAATCTGCTCCGGGCTGTTTCGCACGACACTGCTCACGAGAGGCAATAGCCGCCTTGATTTCGGTCAAAGCCCGTCGGCTGCGGACAAACTGCCGCAAGCGCCTTTTTCTTGGCTCGATGCTATATCGTGACAGGACTTTGCGTCCGCGGAAGACCACGATGACAGTGCGTCAGGATGTACACAGCGCCGGCATTCCCGTGCTTTGCCAATCATGCGAAGCGCGCCACCATGGCGTTTGCGGCGCGCTCGACCCTGAACAACTGGTGGGTCTCGCCAAGACCTCATCGAAACATACGGTTGAACCGGGCGCGGAATTGATTGGCGACGCCGAGACGGTCGGGAGTTACTCGAATGTGCTTTCCGGCGTGGTCAAGCTCACGAAAAGCCTCTCGGACGGACGCCAGCAGATTGTCGGGCTTCAATTTGCTCCCGATTTTCTGGGACGGCCTTTCAAGGTAGAAAGCGCGATCAACGCCGAAGCCGCTACCGCTGTCTCCCTGTGCTCATTCCCCATGGCCGCCATCGAACGGATGATGAAAGAGTCGCCGGGACTGGAGCACCGCCTCTTCAAACAGACGCTGAACGAACTCGACGAGGCGCGTGACTGGATGGTGACGCTGGGGCGCAAGAGTGCTTCGGAAAAGGTGGCGAGCTTTCTGTTGATGATCGCCAGAAACATCGATCCCGCGCTCGACCCCGCCGCCCAGTCGACACGTTTCGAGCTACCACTGACCCGCGCCGACATCGCCGATTTCCTCGGTCTGACGATCGAGACTGTCAGCCGTCAGCTGACCCGGCTGCGATCGGACAACGTGATCCGTATCGAGAACAATCGGCATGTTGTTGTCGATAGCCTGCACCGGCTACAGCGCCGCTCCGGCGCCTAGAATCAACCGACGATCCCAATCATCGGCAGGACATGCTCGCGCTCAAAGGCGATGTGGCGGCGCACGCTTTCGAAGAAGCCGCGCAGCATGAAACCAACCGCTTCGGCATTGTCGATGGTCTTGCCATGGCCGATCGCCAGCAGAATTTCAGTCACCTCGCCGGCAAAGCATTCGTCCTCGACATGTTCGGCGCGCAATCGCCGGGTGGAATCGAGGTTGGCGTCGCGGCTGTTCAAAGCAGCCTCGTAGGCCGGGAAGATCATCGTCTCTTCGTATCGATGAATGTTTCGCAACAACGGGACGATCGCGTTTGCCGTGCTTAGGCATTTCAAACGATCAACCTTCGGCAAGGTGTCGGCGATTCTTTCGAGGGCCTCGCAGAGCTGCAGCTTTTCCAGATGGGCACGTTTCATCACCGCCGCCGGAACCGCCTCCCGGCCAGATCGAGCTGTCGTATTTTCACGGCCTGTTTCGTTCAGCGACGATCCCAGCTCCTTCAACCTGTTCAACGGCAGCCTCCTGATCGTTTGTGCGACCGACGCTGCCCAATCCAAAAGGATGTGGCTTTGACATGGATCAAGGCGGCGGTGGGCCGACTGCTGAATTGGTGTCACGCGGATTGGCGTCCGCGCATCGGAATCGACGTCGGGGACATGTCATGAAGTTTGGTACACAAATCTTCGCTTTGGGCCTGTTCACATTTGCCGCCCTTGTCGCGGCCGGGTTCGGTGTCGACGAGCCTTTCCGCCAGCACATGTGGGTGCTGTTTTTTGTGCTGCTCGGGTTTGTCGGCATCCTCATCCGCAACACAAGCTTCGAAGTGGCCGCTCCGATCGACCCATCCGCCTACATGGACGGTCCAATCCGCTACGGCGCCATCGCCACGATGTTTTGGGGTGTCGTCGGCATGCTGGTCGGCGTCGTCATCGCGCTGCAGCTTGCCTACCCCGATCTCAACATCCAGCCCTGGTTCAACTTCGGCCGCTTGCGGCCGCTGCATACCTCGGGGGTCGTCTTCGCCTTCGGCGGCAACGCATTGCTTTGCACGTCATTGTATGTCGTGCAGCGGACCTGCCGCGCCCGGCTCTTCGGCGGCGATCTCGCCTGGTTCGTCTTTTGGGGTTACCAGCTTTTCATCGTGATGGCCGCGACAGGCTACCTGCTCGGCATCACCGAGAGCCGCGAATACGCCGAACCCGAATGGTACGTGGATATCTGGCTGACCATCGTCTGGGTCGCTTACCTCATCCTGTTCCTTGGCACGATCCTGAAGCGCAAGGAACCGCACATCTACGTCGCCAACTGGTTCTACCTGTCCTTCATCGTGACTATCGCGATGCTGCATGTGGTCAACAACCTTTCAATGCCGGCCTCTCTCCTCGGTTCCAAAAGTTACTCCGCCTTTTCCGGGGTCCAGGACGCGCTGACGCAATGGTGGTACGGCCACAATGCGGTCGGCTTCTTTCTCACCGCCGGCTTCCTCGGCATGATGTATTATTTCGTGCCCAAGCAGGCGAACCGTCCAGTCTATTCCTACCGGCTCTCGATCATCCATTTCTGGGCGATCATCTTTCTCTACATCTGGGCCGGGCCGCATCACCTGCACTACACCGCCCTGCCCGACTGGGCGCAGACGCTCGGGATGGTGTTCTCGATCATGCTGTGGATGCCGTCCTGGGGCGGTATGATCAATGGCCTGATGACGCTGTCCGGCGCCTGGGACAAGCTGCGCACCGACCCGATCATCCGCATGATGGTGATGGCCATCGCCTTCTACGGCATGTCGACCTTCGAAGGGCCGATGATGTCGATCAAGACGGTCAACTCGCTGTCGCACTACACCGACTGGACCATTGGTCACGTGCACTCCGGTGCGCTCGGCTGGGTCGGCATGATCTCGTTCGGCGCGATCTACTACATGGTGCCGAAGCTCTGGAACCGTAACCGGCTCTATTCACTGCGACTGGTCACCTGGCACTTCTGGCTGGCGACCCTGGGGATCGTCGTCTACGCCGCGGTCATGTGGGTGTCCGGCATCATGCAGGGCCTGATGTGGCGCGAATACGACGAGCAGGGCTTCCTGGTCTACTCCTTCGCCGAGACCGTCGCTGCCATGCACCCCTACTACGTCATGCGCGCCATCGGCGGCGCCATGTATCTCTCCGGCGCCCTGATCATGGCCTGGAACATCACCATGACCATCCTCGGCCACCAGCGCGAGGAGCAACCGATGCCGGGCTCTGTTCCCGCCCTTCAGCCTGCCGAATAAGGAGCCAGAACATGGGCTTGATGGATAGACATGCACTCATCGAGAAGAACGCGACGCTGCTTCTCGTAGGCTCCCTTCTTGTGGTGACCGTCGGCGGGATCGTCGAGATCGCACCGCTCTTCTATCTCGACAACACGATCGAGAAGGTGGAAGGCATGCGTCCCTACTCGCCGCTTGAGCTCGTCGGGCGCAACATCTATGTACGCGAGGGCTGCTACCTCTGCCACAGCCAGATGATCAGGCCGTTCCGCGACGAGGTCGAGCGCTACGGCCACTACAGCCTGGCCGCCGAGTCAATGTACGATCATCCCTTTCAGTGGGGATCGAAGCGGACGGGGCCGGATCTGGCCCGGGTCGGTGACCGCTACTCGAATGCATGGCATGTAGCGCATCTCTCCGATCCGCGTTCCGTTGTGCCGGAATCGATCATGCCCAGCTACGCCTTCCTGAAGGACGCGCCGATCGACGTGAAGGACTTCTCGACGCACCTGGTCGCCAACCGGCGGGTCGGCGTCCCCTATGACGATGAGATGGTGGCGCACGCCAATACCGATCTGATGGCGCAGGCTGATCCGAACGCCGACACATCAGGTCTTGAGGCCCGTTATCCCAAGGCCAAGATTGGCGACTTCGACGGCAACCCGCAACAGGTCACCGAAATGGATGCCCTCGTGGCCTATCTGCAAATGCTGGGCACCCTGGTCGATTTCAAGAATTACGACGAAGCCGCCGGCTATCGCTGAGGAGTTTTTTCTATGAATTACAATCTTATGCGGGAGTTTGCCGACAGCTGGGGTCTGGTCGCCATGGCGCTTTTCTTTGCGGGGGCAATTGTCTTCGCCCTGCGTCCCGGCAGCCGCAAGTTGGCGGACGAAGCAGCCCGGATTCCTCTCGAGGACGAGTGATCATGAGCGACGAGCACATCGACGAAATCTCTGGCGTCTCAACCACGGGTCACGAATGGGACGGCATCCGGGAGCTGAACAACCCACTTCCGCGCTGGTGGGTCATCACGTTCTACGTCACCATCGTGTGGGCGATCGGCTACACCATCGCCTATCCGGCATGGCCGCTGCTGCACTCGGCGACAACGGGTGTTCTCGGCTATTCAAGCCGCAACGACGTCAAGAACGAGTTGGCGGCGGCGGAAGCAGCGAAGGGCAAATACGTCGCGGCGGTGGAGTCGAAAAGCGTCTCCGAAATCGCAGCGGACGATGCCTTGCGGGAATTCGCGGTCGCGGCCGGCGGCGCCGCATTCAAGGTCAACTGCACGCAGTGCCACGGCTCCGGCGCCCAAGGTTCCAAGGGCTTTCCCAACCTCAACGACGACGACTGGCTGTGGGGCGGCAAGGCGGAGCAGATCCAGCAGACGATCACGCACGGCATCCGCTTCGCTTCGGATCCGGACACTCGCCTGTCGGAAATGCCGGCCTTCGGGGACATCATCACCGCCGACCAGATCGCCCAGGTCAGCGCCTACGTCGCCAGCCTGTCCGGCAAGGTCCGCGATGGAACTCTTATTCAACCCGGCGCCAAGGTCTTCGCCGAAAACTGCGTCGCCTGTCACGGCGACAATGCGAAAGGCAACAGGGAACTCGGCGCGCCCGACCTGACCGACGCGATCTGGCTTTACGGGTCGGGCGAGACGGCAATCGCCGACCAGGTTCGCGCACCGAAGCAGGGCGTGATGCCTGCATGGGGCGCGCGTCTCGGCGAGACCAAGGTCAAGGAGTTGGCGGTCTACATCCATTCGCTCGGCGGTGGGGAATAGGTCGGGGGCCCTATTTCCTGCCCTTCACCGCCTGAGCGACGAGGCCCGGCCAGTCCGGGCCTCGATCTTTTCGGCATTGCCTGGATTGACCTGCATCAACGCGGGTCGGTCCATGCGGCGGCAATGTTGCCCGGCGCGCTCAAAATCACACTCTGCGCGCAAGTGGAGATAGTCGTGCTCGACAAGACGCAGGTGGAACGGCTGGAAGCGGAGGCGGTCAATTCCGCCGAGACACGTCAGCCCCTCTACGCCGCGCGCAAGAAAATCTTCCCAAAGCGCGCCTCGGGCAACTTTCGCCGCTTCAAATGGCTGGTGATGGCGATCACGCTTGGCATCTACTACCTGACGCCGTGGCTGCGTTGGGATCGCGGTCCATTTGCCCCGGACCAGGCCGTGCTGCTCGACGTCGCCAATCGGCGTTTCTACTTCTTCTTCATCGAGATATGGCCCCAGGAATTCTTTTACGTGGCTGGCCTTCTGGTCATGGCGGGCGTCGGTCTTTTCCTGATCACGTCGACTGTCGGCCGTGCCTGGTGCGGCTATGCATGCCCACAGACGGTGTGGGTCGATCTGTTCCTCGTCGTCGAACGCGCGATAGAGGGTGACCGCAACGCCCGCATGAAGCTCGATGTAGGCCCCTGGACCGCCCGCAAGCTGATGCTGCGCGTATCGAAGCACACGATCTGGCTGGTCATCGGCGCGGCGACCGGCGGCGCCTGGATTTTCTATTTCGCCGATGCACCGACGCTGGTTGGCGAGCTTTTCACCGGTACCGCCGCGCCTATCGCCTACATCACCATCGCCGTGTTGACGGCGACCACCTACACGTTCGGCGGGCTGATGCGCGAGCAGGTCTGCACCTATATGTGCCCATGGCCGCGCATCCAGGCGGCCATGCTCGACGAGAATTCGCTCACCGTCACCTACAATGACTGGCGCGGCGAACCGCGCTCGCGTCATGCGAAGAAGGTGCAAGCCTCGGGGCAGTCCGTCGGCGACTGCATCGACTGCAATGCCTGTGTCGCGGTGTGCCCGATGGGGATCGACATTCGCGACGGCCAGCAGCTCGAATGCATTACCTGCGCACTGTGCATCGACGCCTGCGACGGCGTCATGGACAAGCTCGGCAAGGAGCGCGGGCTGATCGCCTACGCGACGCTCTCCGACTACAACGCCAACATGATGCTGGCGACCGCGGGCGGCTCCAGTTCAGTCAATCCGTCACTGGTCAGGACGGCCGTCGGCACCTTCTCCGATCAGGTGGCGCATTTTCACATTCGCAAGATCTTCCGGCCGCGCACCTACGTCTACATGGGCCTGTGGTCGCTGATCGGGCTGGGCCTGCTCTATTCGCTGCTGACGCGCGATCGGCTCGAGGTCAACGTACTGCACGACCGCAATCCGCAGTTCGTCACGCTGTCCGACGGTTCGATCCGCAATGGCTACACCGTCAAGCTGCTCAATATGATCCCTGAGCCACGGACAATCGTCGTCACGATGCAGGGCTTGCAGGGCGCCGAGATGAGCGTGGTCGGCGACGACATTCCGGCCGGCCGGTCTTTCGCCATCCCGGTCGAGCCCGACCGCCTGAAAACGTTGAAGGTCTTCGTTCGCCAGCCGGCGGACCAGATCCACGCCCCGGCACAGACCTTCAAGTTCCGTGTCGAGGACAGAGCGAGCTTCGAGTCGAACGAGTACACCGCAACATTCAATGCGCCAGAGGCCGCCAAATGACCGCCAATGCCCAAAAGCCTCGCGAATTCACCGGCAGGCACATGCTGGCCATCATTCTCACCTTTTTCGGGGTGGTCATCGCGGCCAACCTGACAATGGCCACGCTCGCCAATCCGAG